>NZ_CAWNZT010000020.1:0-2940 GCF_963878965.1 Aeromonas sp. HMWF015
TTGGGGATCAGTTCCTGATGCTGAACAATGTGTCGGTCTGCTCATGGAGCAAATGCCGTTCTCTGCGCCGCGCCAACTCTATCAACTGCGGCACATCGAGAATAAGGGCGGGCTCACCGTTGCCCAGAATGGTGGAGCCGCTGACATAGCGCAGGGATTTGAACAGCTCGCCCAGCGGTTTGATCACCGCCTGTACTTCGCCGATCAGCCGATCTACCACTATGCCCGCCCGGTTGTCGGCATAATCGACCATCACCACAAAAGCGGGCTCATTGGCCGAGGGGAGGGCAAAGAGTTCGCGCAACACGATGAAGGGCACCCACTCGCCGCGAATATTTATCTGCCGTGATGGGGTATCGAGTGCTTCCGGCGGCAGGTCGATGCACTCGATCATCATGTCGAGGGGGATAACCAGTGAGGAGTGATCCACCTCGATGCGAAAACCGTCGATGATGGCCAGTGTCAGCGGCAATCTGAGGCGGAAGGTGGTTCCCATCCCCAGATGGCTTTCGATGGAGGCTTCACCGCGCAGCGACTCCAGATTGCGTTTGACCACATCCAGCCCGACCCCGCGGCCGGAGAGGTCGCTGACATCGGTCGCAGTGGAGAAGCCTGGCTGAAACAGAAACTGGAATATCTCCTGCTCCCCCATAACCTTGCCCTCTTGCGCCATGCCGAGGGCAAGGGCCTTGGCCTGGATCTTCTCCCGATCGATGCCGCGGCCATCGTCACTCACCTCGACCACCACGGCGCC
This sequence comes from Aeromonas sp. HMWF015, assembly GCF_963878965.1. Lineage (NCBI taxonomy): Bacteria > Pseudomonadati > Pseudomonadota > Gammaproteobacteria > Aeromonadales > Aeromonadaceae > Aeromonas > Aeromonas sp. HMWF015. Next base: position 755 of record NZ_CAWNZT010000020.1, read on the forward strand.
TGCGTCGTGATAGGCATTGAGAGTGATCACGCCAGACGCAGATTTACCTGCCAGCAGGCGCTGCGGTTCATCCTCAATACCGTGGTCGACAGCGTTGCGTACAAGGTGCATCAGGGGATCGGTCAACTTCTCGACCATGGATTTGTCGATATCGGTATCGGCGTTGTTGATGTGCAGGCTAATGTTTTTACCTGTCTGTTGGGACAATTCATGCACCAGTCGGGGAAAGCGGTTGAAGATCTCGTTGATGGGCACCATCCGCAGCGTGAGGGCATCATCACGGATCCCCTCGACCAGGGTGTTGACGGTGGCGACCGACTCGATCAGTTCGGCATCCCCCCGCATTTTTGCCTGCAAGGTGGTGGCCGAGGTGGCGATCACCAGCTCGCCAACCCGGTTGATCAGTCGATCCAATTTGGCGGCTTCAATGCGGATGTAGTGCCCTTCGGCCCGCAGTGGTGCGGGTTTGACGAGGGGGACAACGGGGCTCTCGGGTTCACTCTCCGATTTGGCGGGTGCAGGCTGATCAAATTGGGTGGCGGGCGCATTGTCGTATGCACCGCACTCGATGGCATCGGCTTCGGCCCGGGCCAGGACATTGGCCGCTTCCCAGCGAGCCAACTGTGCCGCCAGCGGTTCATTGCGCCACTGGGCCAGCCGCGCGCCCTGTTTGGCATATTCGGCCAGATCCTGATGAGGGGTGAGCAGGCAGATAATGCTGGCGTGCGCGATGAAATCGAAGGTGCTGCGAATACGCTCGGGGGATTGTGCGCTGCGCAGCGTGATCTCGTAGCCCAGAAAACACTCAGTGGGATCAAGCAGTTGCAGCGGCGGCCACTCATGCCAGACCGGCTCGATAAAGACGATATCCCCCAGATTGGCGAGATAGCGTATAAACGCCAACAGATCGAAGCCATCCTGATAGAGGGCCGGATAGAAGCGCAGCGACAGGTGCCACGCTCGCATATCTTGCTCGGCGGCAACGAGCTGGACGGGCAGTGAGACCGGTGGATTGGGCAGGCTCTGGTGACCCTGTAGTTGGGAGAGTAGCGCCAGGATCTGCTGGGTTTCGGTTTGCGGCAGCTCGGGGTTGTGCTCGGCCCCTTGCAGCAGATCGCGCAGTTGATCGTTACAGGCCAGCAGCAGATTGATCAGATGCTCATCGAGCTGTAGCTCGCCGCTGCGCAGTCGCGTCAGCATGTTCTCCATGGCATGGGCAAAGCGAACCAGCATGGTGAGCCCCAGCATGCTGGCCGATCCCTTGATGGTATGGGCGGTGCGAAACATCAGATTGTAGGTATCCGGGTTCGCGGGGTAGGTCTCTCTGTCCAGCAGGGCGTGTTCCAGATTGTCGCACTGCTCATAGGCCTCTTCAAAAAAGAGGGCGCGCGCTTTATTGATGTCCATCTTGGGCCCTCACCAAGGTCAGCATGGGTAACAAGCCGAGTTGACTCAATGCCTGTTGTGCCACGCTCTCTTCACCTGCGCGGATCCGCAGACTCTTGTTCTGCTGATTGGCCTCTTGCTGCAAGAGCGCCAGTAGTTGGGCTCCGCAACTATCCAGAGCCTCCAGTTGGCTGACATCCAGCACGACGATGGCGAAGTTGAGCAGGCTGAAGAGATCGTCCTGCAGCTCGCCAAGGGTCATGATGGTGAGCTCCCCCGTAAGTGTGGCGGTCGGGGGCGCATGCAGAATATCAAGCTCGAAACTCATCTCCGTTGCCTCTGTGTCATGGTTGCATCACCTTATAGACATCATCGATCAGCTTTAGTGGTTCAAACGGCTTGGTCAGCCAGATGCGCGCCCCCGCATTGAACCCCTCCAGCCTGATCTCTGCCGAGTTCTCGGTAGTCAGCATGATGAAGGGTAGGTAACGGGTCGCTGGCTGTTTCTTGACTTGCCTGAGCAGGGTCATGCCATCCATGCCTGGCATGTTGAGATCCGAAATAATGAGATGTACGCGCTGGCGCTCCAGCTGGCCAAGGGCCGCGTTGCCATCATCGGCTTCAATCACTGCAAAACCTGCGCTTTGCAATGTCATGGTGATGGTGGCTCTGATGCTGGCAGAATCTTCCACAACGAGGATGGTTTTAGTCATATTCCTGCTCATTCATACATACGCGATGATGGTATCCGGATGACATTTCTCTAACCCACTAATTGTTGTCCAATAACTTGATCTGTG
>NZ_CAWNZT010000021.1:0-2252 GCF_963878965.1 Aeromonas sp. HMWF015
ATCCGTCAGGTCTACAGCCGCATCTTCCCTAACGAAAGCCGCATCGTAAACGTGCGCAGCCAGATGACCCAGCACCTGCGGCTGATGGGTCAGGCGCCGCAGAATGGCATGCTGCTGATGCTCACCGAACTGGCCCCCACCTTTGCCGAAGTGCCCGGTCTCAAGCCGCAGGTAATGCGCTTTGATGCCAGCCGCCGCGAGCTGCGGCTGCAGGTGACCGCCCCCGGCTTTGCCGAGATAGAGCGGTTCCGCGAGCTGGCGGGCAAGCGCTTCGAGGTGCAGCAGGGCGAGGTGCGCAGCACCGATGGCAAGGTTGAAGGGGCGCTGGTGCTCAAGGGTAAATCATCATGATGGAAAAATTGCAGAGCTGGTGGCAGGGCATCACCGCACGAGAACAGCGACTGGTGGTGGCAGGCAGCATCCTACTGCTGGTCGGCCTCTTCTACTGGAGCGTCTGGCATCCTCTCGACAACCGCATCGCCGAGCGCGAACGTCAGGTGCAAAACCAGCAACAGACCCTCGCCTGGCTCAAGGAGAAGGGGGAAGAGGTGCTGGCCATGCAGGGCGGTCAGGGTCGCCAGATAGATACCAGCGGCACCCTGGAGGGGGTCGTCAACCGTACCGCCTTCAACCACAAGATCAAGATTGCCCGCCTGCAACCACAGGGGCAGGAGCTGCAGGTGTGGATCGATACGGTTCCGTTCGATGATCTGCTGCTCTGGCTCGCCACCCTGGTGGAGCAGCACGGCATTCAGGTTCAAATCATCGAGCTGGCCCGCGAGGAGCTGGCGCCGGGTCTGGTCAAGGTCAGACGTTTGCAGTTGAGTCGTCCCCAATGAAAAAACGCATCCTGATTGCCTAATGCCGATCAGTTAAGGATCCATTGACCGATCCTTCTGTTGTGTGAAAATCCGAAACCTGTTGATTGGTTTCGGATTTTTTATGCGTATCGCTCACGCTCTCGACTTCCTCCACGCCAGCAAGGCCGCTCAGTTTGAGTCACTCTCAGACCTCATTCCTCCCGACCTCATCACGACACTGCTCGATGAAGAGGGCGTCGCTACCCTGCGCCGTCGCCGCATGCCCATGGAGCGTCTGGTCTGGGCCATCATCGGCATGGCTATCTTCCGCCACGTCCCCATGACCCAGCTGGTCAATCAGCTCGCTATCCTGTTGCCCGGTGACCGCCCCTTTGTCGCCCCCAGCGCCTTCCTGCAAGCTCGCCAAAAACTGGGGGACAAGAGCATCGAACGCCTGTTTCACGAGACCGCCTCGCGCTGGCACCAGCAGGCCAATCATCCCGGTTGGGCCGGGCTGCAACTGCTCGCCGTTGATGGCGTGATGTGGCGCACACCCGATACCCCGGACAATGCCGCCGCCTTTGCCAAGCCCGGTACCCAGCATGGCGAGACCGCCTATCCGCAGGTGCGCATGCTCTGTCAGATGGAGCTGACCAGCCACCTGCTCACGCAAGCCGTCATGGAGAGCTGCGCCGTCAACGAGATGGTTCTGGCCGAGCAACTCATCGCGCGTACACCGGACCACTCGCTCACCCTGTTCGACAAGGGGTTTTACTCTCTCGGTCTGCTCCACGCCTGGCAAACCACTGGCAGCGAGCTGCACTGGCTGCTGCCACTCAAAAAGGGCACACAATACGAGGTGGTGCGCAAGCTGGGGCGTCAGGATGTGCTGGTGCATCTCAAGACCAGCCCACAGGCGAGGAAGAAGTGGCCGCAACTGCCGGACACAGTGGAAGCGCGATTGCTGACCCGACACATCAATGGCAAGGCGCGCCAAGTGCTGACCTCAATGGTCGACCCGATGCGTTTCCCGGGCGCCGACATCGTTGAGCTCTACAGCCAGCGCTGGGAAATCGAGTTGGGCTATCGGGAGATGAAGCACAGCCTGCAACAACACCGGCTGACCCTGCGCAGCAAGAAGGCGGCGGGGATACGGCAAGAGCTGTGGGGCGTGCTGCTGGCGTACAACCTGCTGCGCAGCCAGATGGTAAAGATGTCGGCGAGTCTGAAGGGATACACGGCGAGCCAGCTGAGTTTTCACATGGCATCGGTCTATCTCATCCATGAACTGAGCTGCATGCCGTACCTGTCACCGGGGAGTATCCCGAAGCGGGTGGCGGAACTGGATAAGCAGGCGGGGCAGTTTGTATTACCGGAGCGAAGGGAGCGGTGTTATCCCCGCAGTGTGAAGGCAAGACCACAAAAGTATGCGGTGCAAAAAGCCAATAAAAA
>NZ_CAWNZT010000021.1:2262-3634 GCF_963878965.1 Aeromonas sp. HMWF015
ATCCTGATTGCCAGCCTGTTTCTGGCAGCCTACTTCGTCTTCCTGCTGGCGACCCTGCCTGCGGCGCTGGTGGTGCGCTATCTGCCGCTGCCAGCCAACGTTGCCAGCCTGCTGCAGATGGAAGGAGTGAGCAGCGGCCAGATCGCCCGGCTGCAATATGCCAGCGAATCCATCAGCCAGCTGCGCTGGGATCTCAATGGCTGGTCACTGATGCGCTTCGCCCCCGAAGTGGCCATTCGCTTTGGCGAGCGTAACGGCCTCAACGGTCAGGGCGTTGTCGGCTGGAATGGCGCACCCTTCGGCCGCGACCTGACCCTCAATGCCCCGGCTCCCTGGGTAATGGCGCGCATCTCGCTGCCACACCCCTTCCCGGTCACCCTCACCGGTCAGCTGCAACTCAAGGTGGATCAGTTTGCCCAGGGCAATCCCTGGTGTGACAACCTCTACGGCGACCTCGACTGGTACAACGCCAGCGCCGATACCCCGGCGGGCAAGCTGGATCTGGCCGATCCCGAGGTGAAACTCACCTGCCTCGACTCCAGACTGGTGGCCGAGCTCAAGCAGGGCTCCGATGCGGTACAGACCAGCGGTCACCTCGAAACCAGCGCCGGATCAACCGATATTCCACCTTGCCGGACTTCACCACCATATCCAGTACCTCGGCAGGACAGCGTCGCCGTCCGGCCTCTTTCAGTGACAGCCCCGCCAGTTTGGGCACTTCCCGTCCATCACCGCGCCAAACCTGGATTATCTTGGGGTTCAGGCTTTGCGTTCCTCTCACCATATAAAATCCGCCAGCGTCGTTCACTTGTTCAAGCCCTGTCAATTTAACCCGCATCAGCCAGCAGTTGGCAGCTGGCCAGCTTGTGGGCCTCAGGGAGAAATTGCCACTCCCCTGCGGTATCGGCAGATACACTCATGCACAGCGGGCTTTGTTCCGACAGGGACATGGTCATATGGCACTCGATAGCAGCAGGATTGATGGTCTTGAACCGTCCAGGAAAGTCAGTCGCCAGTGCACTGCAAAGGAGGTATCGTGCAGTAACGCCTGCTTGAACGCGCCGAGGGAAGCCGCTTTGAGTTGATGGTCGATACGCAAGGCGATGGCCCGTAAGGGTCTACATAGCTGGTTACTGATGATTTTTCGTGTCATGCCTGCTACGTGGGGATTGGCATCGTTCGAACCAACTTGGTTTTGTTAGCGACTCTTAGAACTGTACATTCAGGGATTGGTTTATGCTGTCATTTATTTCATCATACCATATATTCATGGTATGATATAAAAAAATCCTGGAACGTTATGATTTCTATGAAAGATCAATCTGAATATGTATGTTCAATGCTCGGTAAGGCAGATACATATATTATGAAC
>NZ_CAWNZT010000022.1:0-17386 GCF_963878965.1 Aeromonas sp. HMWF015
AGAAATCCGTTGCTCCGGCAGCACCGAAGGAATACGCTCAGGTCAAAGAACAAAAAACAAACAACTCCCAGTCGAGACTTGCTTGGCACTGGCCCGCAAAAGGCCGGATTGTCGAGGGGTTCTCTGTTGCAGAACAGGGTAACAAGGGGATCGACATAGCCGGCCAGAAGGGGCAACCCGTCTACGCCGCCAGCAGCGGTAAAGTGGTATACGCTGGCAGTGCTTTAAGGGGGTACGGCAAGCTGATTATCCTCAAGCATGATGATGACTATCTCTCCGCTTACGCACACAACGACGAGTTGCGGGTGAAGGAAGGGGACAGCGTCAAGGGGGGCTCGGTCATTGCCAACATGGGTAGCACGGACGCGCCGGATGTGCGATTGCATTTCGAGATCCGGTACAGAGGCAAGTCGATCAATCCGATGAGCTATTTGCCAAAGCGTTAACCCCAGAGAGACCGTCTTACTCTGGTAACGTCAGGGAGACACACCATGAGCCAAGAACAACTGGTAATGCAGGATGCAGAGTTAGAGTTTGACGCTGAACCCGAATCTCACGAGGTAGAAGAGTTGCAGGAGGTAGCCGCCGAGGCGGACGAGACTATCTCCGATGAGTTGCTGGCACCTGAGCTGAACAAGGTGATGGATGCCACGCAACTCTATCTGGGGGAGATTGGCTTCTCCCCGCTGCTCACTGCCGAAGAGGAAGTCTATTATGCCCGTCGTGCCTTGCGCGGTGACAAAGCCGCCCGCAAACGCATGATCGAGTCCAACCTGCGACTGGTGGTGAAAATCGCCCGTCGTTACAACAACCGCGGCCTGGTGCTGCTGGATCTTATCGAAGAGGGCAACCTCGGTCTTATCCGCGCGGTCGAGAAGTTCGACCCCGAGCGCGGCTTCCGTTTCTCTACCTATGCCACCTGGTGGATCCGCCAGACCATCGAGCGGGCCATCATGAACCAGACCCGCACCATCCGTCTGCCCATTCATGTGGTCAAAGAGTTAAACGTTTACCTGCGCACCGCGCGCGAACTCTCTCACCGTCTCGATCACGAGCCGACCGCCGAGGATATCGCCTTCGCGCTGGATCGTTCGGTGGATGATGTGAACCGCATGCTCAAACTCAACGAGAAGATCACCTCGGTGGACACCCCCATAGGCGGCGATCGCGACAAGGCGCTGCTGGATGTGCTCTCCGACGAGCGCGGCATGGGGCCTGAGCTGGAGTCACAGGAAGATGATATGCGCAGCAGCATCGTGCACTGGCTGGAGGAGCTTAATCCCAAGCAGCGGGAAGTGCTGGCTCGCCGTTTCGGTCTGCTGGGTTACGAGCCTGCCACCCTTGAGGATGTGGGAGCCGAGATTGGCCTGACCCGCGAGCGGGTACGCCAGATCCAGGTTGAGGGGCTGCGCCGTCTGCGGGAGATCCTGCTTAGCCAGGGGCTCTCCATTGAGGCCTTGTTTCGCACCTGATTTCGCACCTGAGTAGGTTGCCGTGATGGCAAAAGCTGGCTGAACGGTAGAACAAGTAGATAGCACGAGGGGAGCAACAGCTCCCCTCGTTTTTTATTGCCTGTCGTCTGGCGATGGCTGCGCGGTTATACCAGCTCAGCCAGCATGGTGTCGGCGTAGGGCACCAGCGCTTCGCCCTTTTTCACCTTGGTGAGGTAGTCCGGGTTGGCGATAAGCGGACGACCGATGGCCACCAGATCGAAGCGGTTGGCCTCGATGGCCACGGCGGCGCGCTCGGCGTCGTAGTTGCCCACCCCGACCAGATTGCCCTTGTAGTGGGCGCGCAGATAGTCGGAGGCGCGGCCACCCAGATAATCGAAGGTGAGGTTGTCATCGAAGATGCCGAGGTGGATATAGGCCAGCGGGCGATCGTTGAGCTTGCCCAGCAGATGGTCGAACACGGCGCGATCTTCCGGGCTGCCTGCCAGATGGACATAGGCACCGGGGGAGAGGCGAATGCCAACTCGATCACCGCCGATGCGGGCGCTGATGGCATCGACCACTTCCAGCGCGAAACGGCTCATCTTTTCCGGGCTGCCACCGTAGTTGTCGCTGCGCAGGTTGGTGGAGTGGTGCAGGAACTGGTCGATCAGGTAGCCGTTGGCCCCGTGGATCTCCACCCCGTCAAAACCGGCCTCGATGGCGTTGGCACCGGCAGTCGCGTAATCCTCTACCAGCTGGACGATGTCGGCTTCGGTCAGGGCGCGCGGCACCAGATAGGTCAGCTCGCGCATACGCGGCATGGTGCCCTCATGGGCCACGGCAGAGGGGGCCAGCACTTCCGCCTGATGGAAGAAGGGGTGGGAGAGACGGCCAACGTGCCACAGCTGGGCGAAGATCTTGCCGCCCTTGGCGTGCACGGCGCTGGTTACCTTCTTCCAGCCATCGATCTGTGCCTGGGTGAACAGGCCCGGGGTATTGGGGTAGCCCTGCGCATCGGGGCGAATGATGACGGCCTCGGAAACAATCAGGCCGATGTCGGCGCGGCGGCCGTAATAGGCTGCCATCTGCTCGGTCGGCACCAGACCTGGGCCTGCCATGCAGCGGGTGAGCGGGGCCATCATGAAGCGGTTGGCCAGGGTCAGAGTGTCATTAAGGCGATACGGCTGAAACAGGGTATTCATGATAGGTTGTCCTGAATGGGTTATTCTTGAACGTGCATTCAAGACGTTTTTTGCGTCGGGCGCAAGCTTTTTTTGAATGCGCGTTCAAGAAGGTTGGCCCGAGCGGGCGGCTGGGGTAAACTTGCCGCCCTTTCCAGCCACACTTTATCGGCGGGCCCTGTTGCCCCTTGCCGGTGAACCATTTCCCACGGGAGGAACCATGCGCATAGCCGAGTTTGATCGGGACGAGGTGCTGCGAAATGCCATGGAAGCGTTTCGCGCCAAGGGATACGCCAAGACCACCATGCAGGAGCTGGTGGCCGCCACCGGCCTGCATCCGGGCAGCATCTACGGCGCCTTCGGCAACAAGCGCGGCCTGCTGCTGGCGGCGGTGGATCACTATGTCGAGGGCAAACGCACCCTGCGCCGCTCCCTGCTCGACAACCCGAGCCCGCTGGCGGGCCTTGCGGCTTATCTCGACCGGATTGTGGGGGAGGCGCTCTGCGGCTCCTGTCTGGTGACCCGCACCATGATGGAGTTGAGCGAACAGGATGAGGAGCTGACCCAGCGGGTCAAGGTCATCTATGGCGAGCTGGAGCAGGATCTGGCCGAGTTGCTGACGCAGGCTCAGGCAAAGGGCGAACTGGCCCCTGATAGCAATATCCGCACCCTCACCGCTCTGCTGCTGATCAACCTGCAAGGGTTGGTCACCTTCGCCCAGTGCCGCCCCGATCGCCCCCTGCTTGACGACGTGGTCGCCCAGCTGATGCGGGCCCTGCGGGCGTAACGCGATACAGCGAAAACAACAGTGGCTCCCTCGGGAGCCACTGTTGTTTCTGGTCTCAGCCCTTGCCGGGCTTCTCCATCAACCTTTGGTGCCAGACGCAGCGGCCTTACCTCGGCCCTACCAGCTCTTTCATCAAATCTTTCAGCCACACCAGCGCCGGTTGCTGCGCGTGCACGGGATGCCAGACGCAGTTTAGGTGGTAATCCGGCACGTCTGCGGGTAGCGGCAGGCTTTTCAGCGGCCAGTGGGTGGCGAGCAGCTCGGCCACCATGCTGGGCAGCACCAGCAGGTGATCGCTCTGGCTGACGATGGCGGCGGCGGACATATAACTCTGGCTGTTGACCGAGATGGTGCGGCTAAAGCCCTGACTCTTCAGATAGCGGTCGAGGCTCGCCTCCGAGGTACCCAGCGGCGAGTGGAACACATGGGGCATGGCGATAAGCTGCTGCAAGGTGATGCGCTCCATCCATTGGGAGGGGTCATCCTCGGCGCCGGCGGGGGCCGATTTGGCAATGGGCAGATCGGCGCGTACCAGCCCGGCCAGCGGCTCGGTGAGCCAGGTCTCTTTGCCAAGATACCCCGGCACCTGCATGTACTCGTCAAAGCCCAGCACCAGATCGATCTCGCCGCTTGCCAGCTCGGCTTCGGGCAGGGTGTCGCGCAGGATGCGGATCTCGATGGTGACCCCCGGCGCCAGCCGTCTGAGGCGCTGGATCAGCGGCGGGATCAGCACACACTCCACGTAATCTGTGGTGCAGAGCACGAACCGCCGCTTCGACTGGCTCGGCTCGAACTCTTCTTCCTCGGTGAGCTGCTGCTCCAGCAGCCGCAGCGCCTGCTGCACCCCGAGGTGCAGCCGCTGGGCGCGAGGGGTCGGCAGCATCCCCTGCGGGGTGCGCACCAGGAGCGGGTCGCCGAGAAAGGTGCGCAACCGGTTAAGGGAGTGGCTCATGGCGGGCTGGCTGATAAAAAGCGCCTCGGCGGCGCGGGTGACGCTCCCTTGCGTCATCAGGGCGTCAAAAGCGAGCAGCAGATTGAGGTCGAGCTGGTGCAGTTTCATGGGGGGGATTATTCGCCGTGTTTATGGGACAATCCATCCTATTCATTTGATGGATGGGGGCGCAACGTCTTAATCTGCGACCCACTCTTATTTTTCCGGGTTCCCGCGCCGCATCTGGCGTAAACGGGGGCCTCAATCCATGCAAGGAGCCTTGCGATGAGCATCAAGACCATTAACTCCACGCCGGCCGCCGACGGCTTCACCATGCCCGCCGAGTGGGCGCACCAGCAGGCCGTCTGGATGATCTGGCCGTTTCGCCCGGACAACTGGCGCGTAGCAGGTCGCTTCGCGCAAGAGACCTTCGCCAAGGTGGCAGATGCCATTGGGCAAGCCACCCCGGTCTTTATGGGAGTTCCGGCCCAGTTTATGGAGCAGGCCCGCACCATCATGCCCGCTCACGTCACTCTGGTCGAAATGGACAGCGATGACTGCTGGGCCCGCGATACCGGCCCGACCATCGTTACCAACGCGGCCGGCGAGTGCCGTGGCGTGGATTGGGGCTTCAACGCCTGGGGTGGTCACAAGGGCGGTCTCTACTACCCGTGGAATCAGGATGAAGAGGTTGCTGCCCAGATGCTGGCCCAGCACGGCATGGCTCGTTACGATGCGCCGCTGATTCTGGAAGGGGGCTCTATCCACGTCGATGGCGAAGGTACCTGCCTGACCACCGCCGAGTGCCTGCTCAACGAAAACCGCAACCCGCACCTGACCAAAGAGCAGATCGAAGCTCACCTGCGCGACTATCTGGGCGTCACCAGCTTTATCTGGCTGGACGAAGGCGTCTACATGGATGAAACCGACGGCCACATCGACAACATGTGCTGCTTCGTGCGTCCGGGTGAAGTGGCCCTGCACTGGACTGACGATCAGAACGATCCCCAGTACGCCCGCTCCGTGGCCGCCCTCAAGGTGCTGGAAGCGGCGGTCGATGCCAAGGGTCGCAAGCTGAAAGTGTGGAAGCTGCCCCAGCCGGGCCCGCTGTTCTGTACTGAAGAGGAGTCTGCCGGTGTCGAGAGCGGTACCGGCGTGCCGCGCGAGGCAGAAGGCCGTCTGGCCGGTTCCTACGTGAACTTCCTTATCACCAACGATCGCATCGTCTATCCGCTGCTGGATGCCGCCACCGATGGCGAAGCCCAGCGCATTCTGGAAGAGATCTTCCCGGATCACACCGTGGTCGGCGTACCGGCCCGCGAGATCCTGCTGGGCGGTGGCAATATTCACTGCATTACCCAGCAGATCCCCTCCGGCAAATAAGAACCGGATGACGATCCTGCTGCGAAGCCGTGATCAAGGCTCATGTGCTGCTCGGAATCCTCATGTATTCACATACACTCCGGTTCCTGCGCTGCTCTTCACCTTGCTGACGGCCTCTCGCGACGGGTCGTAAACCGGCTTACGCCAGCTGAGGTTGGTATTCAAAACCCCACGCCGTGGGGTTTTCTCTCTTGATGGTGTGATGGTCGCCGGCGCTGATGCGGCGATCATCATGACAAACAGTCACCCTTTTACAGGAGATCCTAAATGATCGAAGTGACCGAGGTTTCCATTGCCGAGCTTCGTGCCGCGCTCGAATCAGGCCGCACCACAGCGGTCGAACTGGTCAAGGCCTATCTGGCCCGTATCGAGGCCTACAACGGCCCCGAGACTGCCACCAAACTCAATGCCGTGGTGGTCGCCAATCCCGATGCGCTGAAAGAAGCCGAGGCTTCCGATGCCCGCCGCGCTCGTGGTGAAACCCTGGGGCCGCTCGACGGCATCCCCTACACCGCCAAAGACAGCTATTTGGTCAAGGGGCTGACCGCTGCCTCCGGCAGCCCGGCCTTCAAGGATCTGGTGGCCCAGCGCGATGCCTTTACCGTTGAGCGCCTGCGCGCCGCCGGTGCCATCTGCCTTGGCAAAACCAATATGCCGCCGATGGCCAATGGTGGCATGCAGCGCGGCGTCTATGGCCGTGCAGAGAGCCCCTACAACGCCGACTACCTGACCGCGCCGTTTGCCTCCGGCTCCTCCAACGGTGCCGGTACCGCCACCGCCGCCAGCTTCTCCGCCTTTGGTCTGGCGGAAGAGACCTGGTCGAGCGGCCGTGGCCCTGCCTCCAACAACGGTCTGTGCGCCTACACCCCGTCCCGTGGCGTCATCTCGGTGCGCGGCAACTGGCCGCTGACCCCGACCATGGATGTGGTGGTGCCCTATGCCCGCACCATGAACGACCTCTTGGAAGTGCTGGATGTGGTGGTGGCTGACGATGCCGAAACCCGTGGCGATCTGTGGCGCCTGCAGCCCTGGGTGCAGCTGCCCAAGGCCTCCGAGGTGCGTCCGGCTTCCTATCTGGATCTGGCTGCCAAGGCCGATGCCCTCAAGGGCAAGCGCCTCGGCGTGCCGCGCATGTTTATCAACAAGGATGAACTGGCCGGCACCAGCGAAAACCCCGGCATCGGCGGCCCGACCGGTCAGCGCATCCATACCCGTGAGACCGTGATCGCCCTCTGGGAAGAAGCGCGCAAGGCGCTGGAAGCCGCTGGCGCCGAAGTCATCGAAGTGGACTTCCCGCTGGTATCCAACTGCGAAGGGGACCGACCCGGCGCGCCGACCGTGTTCAATCGCGGCATCGTGAGCCCGGAGTTTCTCAACGACGAGCTGTGGGAGCTCTCCGGCTGGGCGTTCGACGACTTCCTGCGCGCCAACGGCGATCCCAAGTTGAACAAGCTGGCCGATGTCGATGGGCCGAAGATCTTCCCCCACGATCCGGGTACCCTGCCGAACCGCGAGGGCGATCTGGCGGCGGGCATGGACGAGTACGTCAATATGGCCAAGCGCGGCCTGAAATCCTGGGACGAGATCGCTACAGTGCCGGACGGTCTGCGCGGCCTGGAGAAAACCCGCAAGCTGGATCTGGAAGACTGGATGGACGGGCTCAAGCTCGACGCCGTGCTGTTCCCGACCGTCGCCGACGTCGCCCCGGCTGATGCGGATGTGAATCCGGCCTCCGCCGATATCGCCTGGAGCAACGGCATCTGGGTCGCCAACGGCAACCTCGCCATTCGCCACCTCGGCGTGCCGACCGTCACCGTCCCCATGGGTGTGATGGCCGATATCGGTATGCCGGTGGGGCTGACCTTCGCCGGTCGTGCCTATGACGACAACAACCTGCTGCGCTTCGCCTCGGCCTTCGAGTCCACCGGCAGCAAGCGCAAGGTGCCGCCACGCACGCCGCCGTTGGCTTGAGCGTCGCCGCTGGCCTGATAGTTGTTAGATCAGGCACAAAGAGAGAGGGAGGCATTATGCCTCCCTCTTTTTTCGTCCATATTCTGGCTTTGGCCATCACACCCGGATGTTCTGGCCCGCGCCCATCTCGCTTTTTGTCACAGGCGGGGTCTGCTCATCCTGGGACAAACTGGCCTCCCACTCGTGGGCCTTCTCCAGCAGATCGGCGAGGCTCTCCCTGATCTGCTGCGGACGATAGTTCCCCAACGCGAGCTGGGAGAAAAACGATACCCGCTCGGTGCCGGGATAGATGCCGACCCCGTAGCCATGGCGCAAGGGGGCGAGGGCATGCTCGCCAAAACGCAGGAACAATTCGCGAGACAGGCGCTCGGGAAGATCGCTCGCCGTAGTCACCGAGAGCACCAGTGCCATTTCGTCGGGCTGAGCCACGATATTGACCACAAAGGGGGCGCTCGCTTCCTCTGCTGCTCGCTGGATCTCGAACGTGCAGACGCCGTTTTCATCGAAGGCCAGCGGCTCGACCGACAGCTCGGCCACGATTTTCTGATAGATATCCAACACAACACTCCAGTCCGGTTGCCCGGTCGTCTTCGAAGGGGTATGGCAAGATCACAACGAGACGGCCCGCCACCGAGCGGGCCGGGCCGTCATCCATATTCATGGCAAGGGTTACACCTTGATATTGAGTGCTCGGCCCTCTTCCAGCTCGAACATCCGGACATCGCTCACCGGATTGTCGTTAAAGCGCACGCTTTTCTTCATCTTGGCGGCGACGTTCTCCCCGTCCGATGAGCCAGTGTGCTCTTCGACCAGCGGTGAGGTCTTGTTGGCGCGGGTGTTTGCCTTGGTCAGGGCGTTCAGCTCGGCGTTGGCTCTTTGCTCAAACAGCTGGACGAAGCTGCGATTGAACTCTGCATTGACCTTGGCGTTGAACGCCTCCGATTCATGGCCCAGGGTATTCAACGCCGAGCTGAGTGCCTCACCCGAGAGTGACTCGTGCAGGGCGATCGTCCGCTCGATCACCCGACTGCTCAGCATGCTGAAGATGGCATCTTTACCGTTGATAAAGCTGGAGAAGTGCTGCTGGACAAAGCTCAGGGAGTCCTTCTCCAGCGTCTCCAGACCGAGGCGCTTCTTGTTGGCATCTGTGATATCGGCCATGGTCGCCGTTTTGGGGTCGCTACCCGGCTTCAGATATTGGGCCTCGTTCTTGAACTCGCTGACGGGCTGGTTAAAGGCTTGCTGCACAATCTTCTTGGCTTGGCCAAGTTCGGTCAGTTGCCGCTGCACCTCGGACTGAATTTGAGTGGCCCGGGTGGTGAGCGCACTCTCCCCCTTGGTGGCGGCGCGGCTAAAGAAATCGACCACCGCATTTTTGATGCGGCCCAGCGTGCTTAAATGGGCTAGGTCCCGTTGTACGGAGACATCCCCGCTCTTGCCGATATGAATGGTGTACTCCTTGCCTTCACCCAGATGAAGGGCAAGCTTCTGATTGCTGCCGGGATTGACGTTGGCGAGCTGCAGGCTGTCGATAGCCTTCAACATCACCGGGGTAGCTCCATGAATAGCCATGACCTTGGTTCCTTATCTCACTACAAGCGATACATCTGGCCTGCATCATACCCGTCAGTGAAAACGCAGTTTATTAGCCATGGTTGCACTATTTTAGTTTGGGGTTGGCCTGCACTGGCGTGTGTGAGAGGAGTTCGGCGTTGAGTCCACCGGCAGCAAGCGTATGGTGCCGCCACAGACGCCGCCGTTGGGGTGATTGGTTACTGAGGCTAAATAACCCATGTGTCTAGTGATAAAATAAAAACCACTCGCAATGCGGGTGGTTTTTATTTTAGATATTAGATTCAATTAATCGAATGCCTACATGGAAGTTAAAGCTATATTTGGTCAGTTATGCTCACTGCAACTATCTAAAAGACCATCAATAATCTGTTTATCTATATCGACAACAAACTCGTAAATGACGCCTATCAAATTGGTGATGTCCTCTTGTGAGATATATACATTATCGCCATGTCGACTTTTCCCATTGCGATGAACAATATCATGTCTAGTTTGGGAGTAAGACCCAATAGTTTTTAGCTTGTCATCAGGTATTTTGCAGTCAAGGACTTTCTCAAAAAGGTTTTTTATGTTTTTTATATCATGGAAAGATATTTGACGGTCAAGATAAAAAAGTATCTTTCTGTCTAGTTCGTCAAGGTACTTGAAAATGTCATTTCCTTTTATCTCAAGGTTTTTAAATGAGTGATAAGATTCAACAAATCTACGTTTTATTGCATGTCTGTTTAGAACATGGCGTTTCATTGTATCAGTAAGATATGCCTCCATAGCTGTTATCACACTAGAGAAAATCATTCTTTGTAATACAGGTGTAGCTTTGTTAAGTTCAATAGATTGAATTTCATCTATTGATTTTTTAAAAATTTTAAAAAATATCGTCTCACCAGACTGTACTTGTTCTATATCATCAAAATCATCGACCCACCCACCATTTACTATGTCGGTTATATCCAGTTCACACAAATCATCGTCTTTACACATATCAAGTAAAAGGATTGCATAAGATTCCATTTGCATGCATGGGAATATTGCCCCTGAAAATCCATGATGATAGTGATTAGGAACGCCATGCAGCGGTGAAAGCATGAAAGATAGCAATGGTTTATTGGGAATGTTCACATCAACTTCATCGTCAAAATTATCAAATGATAAATCAGTTTTATCTAAGGCTTCTGGGAAATGTTTAATCCATTGTTCAAGAGTCGTACTTCGTAATACTTCTAGTTTTTTAGGTATGACACTGGCCATATGTACATCATATTGTTCATTATGAATTGCTGCTACCTGGCTGTAATAATCTAAACTTTCTTTCATCTCCTTTATCCAAAGCTCACGAGTTTCATTGAAATCGTGTTCAAGGGATTTTCGGTCATATCCAGCAAGTTGAAGACGTCGTCGAATTGTTGATACAGGAGCTCGATATCCAATAAAGTCACGTTCTTCATCAGCTTGCGCTATTTCCCGAGCTCGATCTGATTTAGTGAAATACCATTCGTCATAAGTATTCTTCCATTCAACTAGAATATGTCCATTTATTTTAATGTCTGCATAACTACCCATGCTATAGCCCTTTATCAAAATTTGATAATTACTCTACAAACTCGTAGAGTATGTTTTCCCTAACTTTAAATAATGATATGGTAAATTTGTACCTATTTCATTAGATGTTTAGGTTCGAATAGGGCCGTAGGTTCGAATAGCGAAGCGTATTCGGACGTTCGCGAATTGGAGGTCGCTGCTGTTTTTCCCTGACTTCACTCAGACTTCACACAACCTCATTTTCCCCTCACAAATCCCCCGTATCTTCTGCCCATTGCTTAAAAGGCCCGGCTTGCCACAGGGGTGGCGAGGGGGCGGTTGGTTCGAGGGAGCAAGATGATGAAAAGTTGGATGAAGTGCGGATTGGCTGGGGCTGTGGTGCTGATGGCGAGTTTCTGGGGTGGCAGCGTGCGGGCCGCGGGGATCTCCCTCAAGCAGGTAAGCGGCCCTGTTTACGTGGTTGAAGATAACTACTACGTAAAGGAAAACTCCATGGTCTATTTCGGGGCCAAGGGGGTGACAGTGGTGGGGGCGACCTGGACGCCGGATACTGCCCGCGAGCTGCACAAGCTGATCAAACGGGTCAGCAGCAAGCCGGTGCTGGAGGTGATCAACACCAACTACCACACCGACCGCGCGGGCGGTAACGCCTACTGGAAGTCCATCGGGGCCAAGGTGGTGGCGACCCGCCAGACCCGGGATCTGATGAAGAGCGACTGGGCCGAGATTGTCGCCTTTACCCGCAAGGGGCTGCCGGAGTACCCGGATCTGCCGCTGGTGCTGCCCAACGTGGTGCACGATGGTGACTTCAAGCTGCAAGATGGCAAAGTGCGCGCCTTCTACGCGGGCCCGGCCCATACGCCGGACGGCATCTTTGTCTACTTCCCCGACGAGCAGGTGCTCTATGGCAACTGCATCCTCAAGGAGAAGCTGGGCAATCTGAGCTTTGCCAATGTGAAGGCGTATCCGCAGACCATCGAGCGGCTCAAAGCGATGAAGCTGCCGATCAAGACAGTGATTGGCGGTCACGACTCGCCGCTGCACGGCCCCGAGCTGATTGATCACTATAAAGAGCTGATCAAGGCGGCGCCGCAGTCATAAGGGTTGCGCGACAGACTGGCAGCAAGCCGTGCCATCGCTGCAATCAGCAGCCATAACGGCACACCACAAAACGCCCGCTTTCAGGAAATAAGCGGGGGTTTTGCTGTTGCGGTTTTTCTGCGGCCACTTATTGCGGGCGTTGGCACGGCGAGATTAAGGCTGTTCAAGGCGGGTGGGCTTTCATAAGATGGCCCTCTCTCTTTTCCCTGAAAGTTATCCATTTTCGTTATGCAATACGCCTCTCTCGCGCGCCTCAAGCAGGCCTTTATCACCGGGATGTGGGCCTCGCTGGTCAGCATCGTTATCGGCTTCGCCTTCAAGGTGTGGTTGGCGCAGTGGGTCGCCAAGGGGGAGCTGGCGCTGTTTAACAGCGTGGTGGATTTGATCTCCCTCTCCTTTATCCTGATGACAGGTTTTCGCTCCTCCATGGTGGTGAGCTACTCC
Source organism: Aeromonas sp. HMWF015 (assembly GCF_963878965.1). Classification (NCBI taxonomy): domain Bacteria; kingdom Pseudomonadati; phylum Pseudomonadota; class Gammaproteobacteria; order Aeromonadales; family Aeromonadaceae; genus Aeromonas; species Aeromonas sp. HMWF015. The sequence continues at coordinate 12,346 of NZ_CAWNZT010000022.1, forward strand.
CAGACCAAAAACGATCGGGACATCATCAATATCTTCCGCTACTTCCTCATCGGCATCGTGCTGCTCACCTGGGGGGCGGTGATCCCCTATATCAAGCACGGGCTCCATATCCGGGTGGAGTATTTGCAACTGGTGGGGGTCATCTTCGGGTTGGGGCTCAAGGTCTACTTCACCAATCTGGTGGCCATGTACCGGATGTATGCGCTCTCCAACCGGGTCACCTGGCTGGAGCCGCTGGCCAACGGTCTGCTGTTTATGGCCTGCTATTTCGGACTGGGGATGGATGCGCTCGCTTCGCTCTTCTACGGGCTGACCTTCTCGTCGCTCGCCATCGCCGGTTATATGTATGTTTCGCGGCGCAGGGCCATCGCCACCAAGCCGCTGGCCAAGGTAGCGCTCGGCCCCGAGATGGTGAGCTATGTGAAGAAGAGCTTTACCGCCTCGCTGGAGGCGGGCGCCAGCATCCTGATGATCTATATCACTGTGCTGCTCACTATCCGCCACTTCAGCATCGACGAGCTGGGGGATTTTCAGGTGGTGGTGCGCCCCATCTTCACCTATATGACCACCTTGTTCGTCTTCCCCATCTACCGCTTTGTGCTGCCTGAGCTGGCGGTCAATCTGCGCAACGGCGATCACCGCCAGATCAGAATGATACGGAGCTGGATCTTCCGTCTCTCCGCCATTGTCAGTCTGGCCTTCTTTGGCTTGATGTTGCTGGCGGGCAAGCCGCTGGTGCTGTTGTTCTTCCCCGCCGACTACGTGGGTGCTGTGCCTGTACTGTTCCACTTCTCGATCTTCTTTATCTTTATGATGTTCAACGGCTATCAGCTCGCCTATATCAAGGCTCACGGTCACTTTACCCAGAGCTTGTTGATCCGGCTGGCGGGCATAGTGGCACTGGTCGCCGCCTACTATCTGGTGGCCGAATTCACCGCCAACGTGGTGGCGATTATCGTGGCGCTGGGGCTCGGCTATATGGTGATGTTTATTCTCTCGACCCTGGCGGAGCGGCAGATCTTGCGATCCCTGCCACTGGTGCTGGCGACCCGTTAGGGTGTGACTCGCCAAGAGCTGGCTTTGGTCAGATAACAAAAAACGCCCGTGCGGGCGTTTTTTTATTGGCGGCGCAGGAGCGGTTTAACGCTTGCCCTTGCCACCCTTGTTGCCAGCGAGGGCCTGCTTTCTGGCGCGCTGCTTCTGGGCCGCCTTGCTATTGCGGCGCGGCTCGGGCTCGAAGCGGGTGAGATCCGGCTCAAAGCCCGGAAACCACTGCTGGGGCAAGCGGGTGTCGAGTACCGCTTCCACCTTCTCCAGCAGGGGCGCATCTTCCGGACTGAACAGGGTAATGGCGAGCCCCTTGTTGCCGGCGCGGCCGGTGCGACCGATACGGTGGACGTAATCCTCCGCCACAAACGGGAACTCGAGATTAATCACATAGTTGAGATCGCTGATATCGAGGCCGCGGGCTGCTACGTCGGTGGCGACCAGCGCCTGCAAGGTGCCAGCGCGAAACTCCAGCAGCACTTTCTCCCGCGCACTTTGCGACAGATCGCCGTGGAAGGCCAGCGCATTGATGTCCGCCTTGCCGAGCTGCTGGGCCAGTTTGTCCGCCCCCTGACGGGTGCGGCTGAAGATGAGCGCCGGTGCCCAACCTTTCACTTTGAGCATATGTTCGACCAGTGCCAGCTTGCGATCGCTGTCCACGGTATAAACCCGCTGCTCCACCTCGGCTGCCGTGGTGTTGCGCGGTGCCACTTCGATCAGTTCGGGGTCGCGCAGGAGCACCTTGCAGAGGGCAAACAGGTTGTCGTCGCAGGTGGCGGAGAAGAGCAGGGTCTGGCGATCCGCCGGGATCTGTTTGAGCAGCGCCTTGATCTCGTCCATAAAGCCCATGTCGAGCATGCGATCCGCCTCGTCAAACACCAGATGGCGGAGGCTATCCAGGCTCAATACCCCCTGACGCAGATGGTCGAGCAGGCGGCCCGGGGTGGCGATCAGGATATCCACCCCGGCTTGAAGCGCCTCTACCTGCGCCGCGATACTCACCCCGCCGTAGACTTGCGTGCTGGTGAGACCTGTCCCCTGCCCGTAGCGCGCGACACTCTCGGCGACCTGTACCGCGAGCTCGCGGGTTGGCACCAGCACCAGCGCGCGGATCGGGCGCGGGGATTCTGCTTGCGGCTGCGCCAGCAACTGCTCCAGCAGCGGCAGCACAAAGGCGGCGGTCTTGCCGGTGCCGGTCTGGGCCCCCGCCATCAGATCCCGCCCCGCCAGAATGACCGGGATGGCGCGAGCCTGAATGGGGGTGAGCGCGGCATAGCCGAGTTCGCTCAGGGTCTGCTGCAGACGGGGGGAGAGGGCCAGTTCGGCAAAGGAGGCAATGGACATAGAAGGCACCAGTATGGGGTTATCGCGGCCAGCGGCCACAACGACACAATCATCGTGGCCGCGATGGTAACAGAAGCAGGGGGATCGGCAGAAGGCGGCTATGCCTCTGCGTCGTCCGGCAATGGGCGGATCAGCCGGATCGTTTTGCCCTCGTAGCAGGCGATGTTGTGTTTGCCGTGCTGTTTGACGTGGTAGAGCAGCTCGTCGGCCAGATGCACTGCCTCGGTGACGGTGAGATAGTCACGAATGCGGATCACCCCGGCGGAGAAGGTGATGGGGGTGGGCAGCTCGGGGATCCCCAATGGCCGATCCAGCAGGCGGCCAGCGGAGTGGGTCATCATCTCGTCATCCTCCATCCCCTTGAACAGCACGATAAACTCCTCGCCCCCCCAACGGATGGCGCTGTCCACCTTGCGGATATTGCTTCTGAGGTGGCGGGCAAAGGCGACCAGTGCCAGATCACCGATGCCATGGCCATAGGTGTCGTTGATGGACTTGAAGTTGTCGATATCGAGGATCATCAGGTAGTCGTGCTCATGGAGCAGGCTCTGACTGAGCACATCCCTGCGTGGCAGTCGAGTCAGGTGGTCGGTGTGCGCCAGTGTTCGCAGTCGCTGGTAGAGCTGCTTCCAGACAATCATGCCCAGCAACAGCACGATGAGATAGACCTTGAACGCTGCACTGTGAAAGGCCAGTTTGATGAAATCGAGCCAGCAGTAGGACCACTTCAGATAGAGATCTTCCCCAGCCTTGGTGCGCATAAAGGGTTTGCTCAGGCAGAAGTGCCAGGAACGGCAGGGCTCGGCAGCCTCAAACGAGATATCGGTGCGGGTCGGGTTGACAGTGTCGAAGGGCTGCAGCACATCGCTAAACGCCTCATCGACGGCGATGTCGATGCTGAGCAACCCGTATTTGTAGCCGCCACGCCCCGACTGATGAATGAAGGGGAAGCTCATTACTATGGTTTTGCGCATGCTGAAGGGGTCGATACCGATATCGGAGACAAAGGCTTCATCGGCGCTGCAAAAGGGGCGGCCGGGTGCAAAGCTGGCGCAACCGAAGTAGTGATACCAGGCAGGCAGGGTCATCAAATCCACCTTGATCGGCGCCAGTCTGGCGGGCAGCAGCTTGTTGTCGGCCACCATGCCGATCAGCCGGTAGTCGTTCCAGATGGTGTAGATATTGATCACCTCCGGATAGGAGAGGGCATAGCGGAAGGTGTTGAGGATATTGGCGGCCGGGTATTGCAGGGGCACATCGGCAAAGCGGTCCTTGCTTCTCAGGTCGTAGCCATAGAGGTAGTTGGTGTTCGCTTTGTTGTTTACGAGGTGGGTGGGGGTCTCCAGCGACCGCTGGTAGGCAAGATAGCTGGTGATGTTCTCCACCTCGAGGATTTTGGCCCGCTGGTAGAAGACCTCGAACACGTTCTTCTGCTTGGCTGTGATGAGATCCATATCGTGCCGCAGGCTCTGATAGGTGTAATAGAAGACGCAGACCAATCCGGTGAGGGCGAGCAGGGTCAATCCGAGCACTTTGACGATGAACTGGCGAGTAGACGCCGATGGCCAGTGAAGAGTTGGGGATTTACCTGAAAATAAGGTCATAGGAGTCTGGGTGCGGTACCGATAGGGGCGTGAGCGCCATATGGGCAAAGTATACGCGAAGGAAATCCCGACAGGATCCACCGACAAACCTTGCCAGAAGCTGAAGCCCTCACCACTTATTTATCCCTACTCCACGATCAGCACGCTTTCGCTGGCCAGATGGTGCAGCCACTCCCTGACGATCAGCAATACGGCGGCAAAGTGCTCGTCGCGGGGCAGCAAGCTGGCGGCGAGGGGATCCCCTTCCGCCATGGCGGCCAGCTGGCCGAACGCCTGCTCCACCAGATCCCGGTCGAGCTGGTTGTCCCCCAACACTTCGGCCAGTGACGGCTGGCTGCGCAGGGTCAGCTGCAAACCGGGCGGGATCTGCGGGGCGATGCGCATCAGCTCATCTTCCACCACCATGATGGCCCGCTCCAGTTCGAGCGGGGTGGGCGGTGCATGGCGAAACGGCCCGGGCTGGATGGCGTGGGTGCCAAAGGCCAGCGGGTAGTGTGACGGGGCCGCCCCGGGCTGGCTCAGCCAGACCTGACTGCTCTGTTCACCAATCTCCAGCAGCAGGGTCATCATCTCCGGTACGGGTTGTGTCATGTTGCTGAGCTCCTGTATTGCAAACGTTTTTCCATTCTGCCTTTGATACCCTCGCTGTCGCCGTTTGGCGAGCACATTTTCTGCGAGTCGTCCCTTACTTTGTTGCAAACCCCTTGCAAAAAAATTCATTGGTGGCAGTCTGGATGTCTAAATGGCTGCTGCCGTTTCGTTATCCTCAGATGATTCAGGAGTTCAGATATGGATATTCGCACCGCTCCCCGCGCCATCGCGCTCGCCCTCATGCTGGCCAGCGGCATCGCCGCCGCCAGCGAAGCGCTGGTGATCCAGACCGATTTCGGCCTCAAAGATGGCGCCGTGTCGGCCATGAAGGGGGTTGCCTTCGGGGTGGATCGCGCCCTGCCGCTCTATGACCTGACCCACGAGATCCCGGCTTACAACATTTGGGAAGCCTCCTACCGCCTCTACCAGACCCTGCAGTATTGGCCCAAGGGCAC
>NZ_CAWNZT010000022.1:17397-24376 GCF_963878965.1 Aeromonas sp. HMWF015
ACCCTGACCCTGGTGGCCGAGCACTTCGGCATCGAGGCGGTGCGCCAGATTGACGAGAAACTCAATCGCCTCAAGGGCTCCGAGAAGTCCTACACCTTCCACGGCCGCGATGTGTACGCCTATACCGGCGCACGGCTCGCCTCCGGCGCCATCAGCTATGAGCAGGTTGGCCCGCTGCTGCCCGCCGAAGTGGTGAAGATCCCCTATCAGCCTGCGGTCGCCGAGAAAGATGGCACCCTCAAGGGCACCATCCCGATCCTCGATGTGCAGTACGGCAACGTCTGGACCAATATCGACGATGCCCTGCTGACCAAGGCGGGTATCAACAAGGGGGATAACGCCTGCATCAAGATCCGCGAAGGGGATGTGGTCAAATATGACGGCAAGGCGCCTTACGTCAGCAGCTTCGGTGATGTGCCGGAAGGTCAGCCGCTGGTCTACCTCAACAGCCTGCTGCAGGTGTCGGTGGCGCTGAACATGGACAGCTTCGCCGCCAAGCATCAGGTGCAATCCGGTGCCAACTGGCATATCAGCCTGAAGAAGTGCTCCTGAAGATTGTCGGGCTTTCGACAATCGGGTTTGAAGCAAGAGAGGGCAGCCAAAGAGGCTGCCCTCTCTCATTGGGTGGTAAGACGTTGCTGATAAGGAGTTGTTGTCAAAAAGCATATTAATTGAATGCAATTGATAATGATTGGTATTTGGTTGGATAATCGCACACTTGTCTGACCACCCAACCATATCGAATGAAAACCAGCCTTTTACTGCTCAGCCTGCTGGCCCTGACCGCATGCAATGACAATCACAGCACTACGTCGGTGCCCCCCTCACCCGAGGTGACCCCGCCGGTCGTCAAGCCGACCGAACCGCCCATCACGCCGCCAATAGTACCGCCGGAAACTCATACCCGGGTTCCTTTGACCATTGAGGTCAATGTGGCCGATCGGCTGGGGGCGGGGGCACAGCTCGAGGTGAAACAGGTCGCCACCGGGATCCGTGTGCAACAGGCCATCGAACCCGGTCAACCTGTCAGCATCACCTTGCCAGCAGGTCTGCAACTGGATCAGCCGCTGGAGCTGCTCGGTAGCGACGAGGGCTATCTGCTGCGTGCGGTATCGGTGCGAGTGGCGGATCTCTCGGCCGGGATCACTCTGGCGCGCCGCAACAGCGTGCCGCGGCTAGGGTTAAACGAGGAGGAGACGGCGCTCTTCCTGCTGGCGGATCAGAGCGGAGATGGCTCTCTCAGCCAGGCCGAGTGGGGCAGGGCAGAGGAGATCCGCCTGCAACAACAGGCTGTTATTCAGGATTACGCCGCTTTCCTGTTGGCCCAACGCCAGCCGGGTTCTGTGCTCGACTATGCCGACAGCTGGCAGATGCTGCTGGCCCTGCGCGATGACAAGCAGGCACGCAGCTGGTATCAGCGCAGCAACAGCGCCCAGATCCAGTCCGCCCGCACCCAGCTCTATCCCGCCAATCCCAGCCAGCCGGACGAGCCGGAGACGGCTGATCTGTTGCGCCTCGATGAGCAGGGGCAGCTGGTGGTGCGCGGCCCCTGGCAGTGCCTGCACGATGTGCGCACGGTCAGCGGGGTCAAGGGCAGCCAGTACTGGCTTTATGGCAGTGACACCAGTGCGTTGACGGTTGCCAGCCAAGCACAACTGGCGGCGGTGCCGAGCGGTTGTGGCCGTAGCGACTGGCGCCTGCCGACCCTCACCGAATTCGAGCGATTGCTGAGCAGTGACAAGTCGGCATGGCGTTATCCCAATACCTTTGCCGTCACCCTGCCCTCCCAGCTCTGGCTGCAGGATGGTGCGGGTCAGCCCCGTCTCTATCAGCTGGCGACCCGAACCTGGCTGGATGAGGGAGAGGGCAGTCTGCTCTGGTATGCGTTGGCACCCTATCCGGTGCGACCCTCCGTGGTACGCGACAGCAGCAAGCCGGACATGGCGGCCCTGCGCGCCCAATACAGCGGTTCATCGGCCCAATGGCCTGCCGCCCGGGTGGATGACGGGGTGGAATGGCAGGAGCTGGGGCCGCTGCCGGCGGTTCCTTTCCCGGCCGACAACCCCTATAGCCGGGCCAAGGTAGTGTTGGGTCAACAGCTCTTCTTCGACAAGCAGCTTTCCAAGGGGTGGGACATCAGCTGTGCCAGTTGCCACGATCCGCAAAAGGGGTGGAGCGACGGCCTGAGCGTATCGGTCGGTCATCTGGGCCAGAAGGGCAATCGCAACGCCCCCTCCATCCTCAACAGCGCCTTCAGCTCGACCCAGTTTTGGGACGGGCGGGTCGCCACGCTGGAGGAGCAGTCGCTTCACCCGATCCAGAACCCCATCGAAATGGCGCTGAGTCATGACGAGCTGCTGGCTCGCTTGCAGGCCAGCCCCGACTATCAGGCCGCCTTTGCCACCGCCTTTGGCGATCAGGGGATCACGCTGGAGCGGATCGCCAAGGCGATCGCCACCTTCGAGCGCACCATCATCAGCCGCGACAGCGATTTTGAGCGCTTCGTCAAAGGGGATAGTCAGGCGCTCAGTGACAAGGCGCTGTGGGGGATGCACCTCTACCGCACCGATGGCCGCTGCATGAACTGCCACTCCGGCCCGCTGCTGAGTCAGCACGGGTTCGAGAGTGTGGGGCTCACCTATTACGGTCGTGGCAAGCTGGAAGATCGCGGGCGCTTCCTGCAGACCCGCAACAAGGCGGACATCGGTCGCTTCAAGACCCCCAGCTTGCGGGACGTCGCCTTTACCGGCCCCTATATGCACAACGGCATCTTCCCGATCCTGGCCCAGCGTATCGGCGGCTCGGTGCAGGGGGTGGTGGCCATGTACAACTTTGGCGTGACCAAGTGGAGCAGCGGGGTCGGCTTCCCGACCGGTGCGGATCAATATGATCCCTTCTTCCCCAAAGCCTCCGATCACCTGCATGCTCTTGGCCTCAGCAATGACGAGCTCGATGCCATTGGCGAGTTTTTGCGCAGCGCCTCGGCCGAGCCGCGCCGCACCCCGGCCACTGTTGCCGAGCTGGGGGTGAGTGAGGTGGATGACCCTACTCCGGTGGGAGCCGTGATCACCGGCTTGGCTGTGCTGCCTGCCCAGCCTCAGCTGGAAATGGGGCGGACGCTTCCTCTGCAACTGCAGTGGCAACTGAGCGATGGCTCTCTCGGCCCGCTCGATGGGCCTGTTGAGTGGCGCAGCGAACAGCCGGAGTTCGCTACCGTGAGTCCGCAGGGCGAGTTACGCGGTGTGGCGGTCGGTACGGCACGACTGGTGGCGACCACGGCTCGTCACACGTTGACCGTGACGGTGCAGGTGGTGGATGCCCAGCCCGATTTTGCCCGGGGCTGTCGTCAACCCGAGCTGGTGGCGGGCAAGCTTGCCTTTGTCTGCCAGTTGACCAAGGACGAGGCGGAGCGTCTGTCTATCTCCTATGACGGTGTGAGCAGTGACAGCGATGGTGACTACAATCCCTTCCCGCTGGAGTATGTGACCATGGGTCAAGCGCGGGCGCGGGATTACTGCCAGCAGCTGGTGGCGCACGGTCATGATGACTGGCGTCTGCCGACCCGGGCCGAGCTGGAGGCGTTGTTTGCCGCTTACAACAAGGATGGCGCGACGGATCAGTTGCTTCAGCAGCAGGGGTGGCCGCTCTACAACCGCTACTGGAGTAGCGATGCGACTGCCAATGATGATGGTGAGCTGCCGCTGCTCGACCTGAGCACTGGTGATCCGCTGTGGGATATGGCGGATGAGGCTCATGCAGCCACCTGCGTCAGGGCCATCTAGCCTTCATAGATAGTCAGATGAAAAACGGGCGCCTCGGCGCCCGTTTTGTTCTCTGGTAATAAAGAAAGGATCAGAACTCGTTGGAGAGCGCCTTGTACCCTTTGACCAGATCGATATTGGTGTGGGCCACGTCCTCGGAGAACTCGGCGGCATCGACCGAAACCCGCGGAATATGGGTCAGATCGCTCTGCTGGTTGATGCGGGTGGTGGAGGGGACGTAGAACTCCGGCGGCAGATCGCAGCCATCGATCACCGAGTTGTGACGCACCACGGCACCGTCACCGATATGGCAGTTGAACAGCACGCTGTTGAAGCCGATAAAGACCCGGTTTCCCACTTCGCACGGCCCGTGGACGATGGAGCGGTGGGCGATGGAGGTGTACTCGCCGATAGTGACGGCGGCACCGGATTTGGAGTGGATCACCACGCCATCCTGAATATTGGAGTTGGCGCCGATGACGATGGGCTCCATCTCGCCGTTGGCATCCACTTCGTCGGCGCGGATCACCGCATAGGGGCCGACAAAGACATTCTCTTTGATGATCACCTTGCCGCAGATGATGGCGGTCTTGTCGATATAGGCGGATTCGTCGATGACAGGCAGATGGCCGGAGGGATTCTTGCGGATCATGTTACATCCTGTGGTTGCCAAGAGGGATTATCTGGTGGTGGACGAGGAGCCTACCGGTCGGTCAGCTTACCCCTGCTCGCCCTCTGGTGAAACCCCTGACTGGTCTGACCCTTGTCATATGCCGTTTCGGCATGGCTGTTTCCGGTCGCCAGAATATGGGAGCATGGCTGTTATCCCGAGTCGCGTAAGGTGGATATATAAAGATGAAGAAGATGATTGCCCTGTTGGCGGGAGGTTTGTTGCTCTCCTCGGCCGTGCAGGCCAAAGGGGAGGCGGGGGAGTTTGACTATTACGCCATGGCGCTTTCCTGGTCGCCCGAGCATTGCGCCGTCAAACCGGCCGATCGGGACCAGTGTTCCCGCAAGCTGGGCTTTGTGCTGCATGGTCTCTGGCCCCAGTACGATCGCGGTTACCCCAGCAACTGCACCCGCGAACGGCTCGATCCCGATATGGAGAGCGAGTTTGCCGACCTCTACCCCAGCCGTTTCCTCTATCGCCATGAGTGGGAGAAGCACGGCACCTGCTCCGGCTTGAGCCAGCAGGCCTTCCATCAGCTGGCGAGCGATTTGCGCCAGAAGGTGAAGATCCCGGCGGCCTATCAATCCCCGGAAGAGCCGCTGCGCAAAACCAGCTTCCAGCTCAAGGCCGATCTGGCGAGCGTCAACGCGTGGCTGGCTCCCGACAACATCACGGTGGCTTGTGCCGATGGTGGCCGCTTCCTGCGGGAGATCTATATCTGCGTCAATAAAGAGGGGACGGATGCGGTCACCTGTTCCTCCGAGATGCAAAAGCGCGAGCGCCGCTCCTGCGGTCAGCCGGACTTCCTGCTGCGCAGCGTGCGTTAAGTCTTCACTCACCATCGGGCCCCTTGCGGGCCTGATGTACAACCACGGCTATCGGAAAGGAGTCTGACAGATGGATGGCAACAACCGGTTTGGCCCGCAAGAGCGGGCAATGCTGCTTGGGGTGAAAGGGGTGGGGCCGACCGTTATCGGGCGGCTCGAACAGCTTGGCTACCATACTCTGGCCGGATTGGCCGAGGCCGACACAACCCATATCGTCCAGCTGGTGGCCAGCATGCTGGGCTCGACCTGTTGGCAGAACAGCCCGCAGGCGCGCAGTGCTATCGACGGTGCCATCGCACTGGCCCGCGCACATCTAGCGGCGGATGCGACAAACGGGGTGAATGGATGAGCCTCTTTACCGAACTGGGGATGCGTTATCCCATTATTCAGGCGCCGATGGCCGGTGTGCAGGGAAGCGATCTGGCGCTGGCCGTGACCCGTGCGGGCGGCTTGGGCTCCTTGCCTGCCGCCATGCTCACGCCAGCAGAACTGCGCGGCGAATTTGAGTGTCTTTCCCAACGTGGCCTTGGGCCATTTAACATCAACTTCTTCTGCCATCGGCAACGGGAACCGGATCCCGTTGCACTGGCCCGCTGGCAGCAGCGCCTTGTTCCCTACTACGCCGAGTTCGGCATACTTCCCCCAACCGTTACGACGGCGCCAAGTCGTGCCCCTTTCAATGAGGAACATGCCGCCATGGTGGCTGAGTTCAGACCGGCGGTGGTCAGCTTTCACTTCGGCCTGCCCGCTCCCGAGCTGCTTGCCCAGGTGAAGGCTGCGGAGGTCAAGGTATTTGCCAGCGCCACCACGGTGGCGGAGGCTGTATGGCTCGCTCAACACGGCGCCGATGCCATCATCGCTCAGGGATTGGAGGCGGGCGGTCATCGCGGTCATTTCCTCTCCGATGATCTCGCCTTGCAGCAGAGCACCTTGACCCTGCTGGCGCAGATCCTCGCGGTGACCGATCTGCCGGTGATTGCCGCTGGCGGTATCGTTGATGGCAAGGGGATCGCCAACGCGCTGGCAATGGGGGCGAGCGCCATGCAGATGGGCACCGCCTTTCTCTGCTGCCATGAAGCGACCACCTCGGCGCTGCATCGCGCTGTCCTCCACTCGCCCCAAGGCCAGCAGACGGCACTGACCAATCTGTTCAGTGGCCGTCCGGCGCGGGGCATCGTCAACCGTCTGATGCGTGAGCTGGGCCCGCTCTCGGATCTTGCCCCTCACTTCCCCTATGCCAGTGGCGCACTGGCACCGCTGCGTGCCGCCGCCGAGAAGGCGGGGGACAGTGGCTTCTCTCCGCTCTGGGCTGGCCAGAATGTATCGGGTTGCAGGGATCTTCCTGCCAGCGAGCTGATAGCGTGCAGGGTCAAAGAGGCTGGATTGGGATAAGCACTGCTATATACGCCTCTTTATATAGAAGCGGCCGTTGGTGCAGTGCGTCGGACGCGACGGTGTTGCGATGATGGATGAGTGCCTGTTCCCTTGTGAGGCGCTTATCTGGAGACAAAACCCCGCACCTTACCCACCCATGTGGATAAGTCTGTATAAAGGCTGTGTATTGATATGAATAACCAAGAAATTGCACTTTTTTGCAATTTTATTGCGGCGAAGCCTTGCCAATGTGAGCTGGATCTCTATAATGCGCCTCCATCGACAGGGCAGGCGGCAACGCAAACAACCTCGTCGATGACCTCGAAAAGCCTTTGAAAATAAGGCTT
>NZ_CAWNZT010000023.1:0-14426 GCF_963878965.1 Aeromonas sp. HMWF015
GATGGGGATATCTGCCCAAGGCATCTGGGAGGTGCGGATCCGGGTGGTGGCCACCAGGCCATCCATCACTGGCATCTGAACATCCATCAACACCAGATCAAATTCGGTGTGACCCAGTTTCTCCAGCGCCTCTTCTCCCTGAACGGCCAGTGTGACCTGATGGCCCACGGAGTCGAGCATGGCGCCGATCACCTTGCGGTTGGTGGCATTGTCATCAACCAGCAAGATGCGATAGCTCTCCTGATCCAGCGGCTTGGACGGCAGGCAAACAATCGAGGGGGTCGTGGCTCTGGCGGGCCAGATGTAGGTAAAAGTACTGCCATGTCCCTCGCTGCTCTCTACCGATATATCGCCGCCCATCAGGCGTGCGAGGTTACGGGATATTTCAAGTCCCAGGCCCGATCCGCCATATTGGCGGGTGATCGAGACATCCGCCTGGGCGAAACGTTGAAACAGGTTTTTCAGCTGACTTTTGCTCATGCCGATCCCGGTGTCCTGGATCGAGATGCGTATCGAGTGGCGATCCTGCTCCAACAGGGTGCTATCAACATGGATCTTTACTTCCCCCTGATGGGTGAACTTGATGGCATTGCTCACCAGATTGAAGAGGATCTGGCGCACCCTCAGCGGGTCGATCATCAACCACTCCGGCGTATCGGGGGCAACAGCCAGGGTCAGTTTGATCCCTTTTGCATCGCAGTTGCTCTGCATCAAGGCCCGGATATCCTCCAGCAGCTGGGGCAAGTGATGGGGGGCCAGTTGCAGCTCGATCTTGCCCTCTTCCAGCTTGGATACATCCAGAATGTCGTTAAGCAGACCGAGCAGATGGTTTGCCGATTCCCGCGCCGTCTCCAGATAGTCTCGCTCCCTCGGATCCATATCCCGGTCGGCCAGCAGTGAGAGCATGCCGAGAATGCCATTCATGGGGGTGCGAATTTCATGGCTCATGTTGGCCAAAAAGCTGCTTTTGGCTCTTGTGCCTGCCTCTGCCGCCTGATTTGCCCGCAGCAGTTTGTCATTGAGCTGCTGCATCAGTTTGTGTTGCAGAAACGAGATATTCATTTGCCGCCAGATCAGCAGGGCGAGCACAAAGAGCAGCGCAAATTGCAGGGTCGCGATGAGTGTCGTCGTGATGATCTGCTCCCTCACGCTGTCGCGACGCGCCACATCAAACAGGGTCGCCTGCTGGTTCACCTCCAGAGTCAGCTGATGGAGCAGGGGGAGCAGGGAGGCAAGCTGTTGGCGCAGCTCCTGATGGGCAAGATTGTCCAGCGGCTTGGTGGCTTCCGGGCCGAGCCAGATATCCGCCAGAGAGATGTAGGATCGAATGGCTTTGCTTGCCTGCTGGTAGATCTCTGTTTGCTGAAGCAGGCTGCGATCCTTGCTCTCCAGCACCAGATCCATGCGGCTGACCAGAATATCGTATCTGAGCTGGAAGGTCGGTTGCGATTCATGGAGCAGCGAGCTTTGAAAACGCAGCGCTTCGTTATAGAGCTGGAAATAGTTCCACATCACGTTGTCTTCGCCCTGGCTGGTACTGCGCTGCAGATCCTGAAATTGCCGGTACTGGATGGTACCAATACCGACAAAGGCAAGAAGCAGCACGCAGAGCACCACAAACAAAAAACGTTGACTGGCCGCCATGGAACGCATGATGGGATTTACTCCACTTTTATCGCACTGATCTGCCAGATAGCCCGACCGTAATAGAGCTTGTTTTGCAGTTCGGGATATTGATCGAACGGATAGACAAGGAACAGCGGCCCTTTGTCACGCACCGACAGTGGCTTGCCATTGATCGTGCGGGCGAGGATGACCCGATACTGCTCGGCATCGCTTGTCGGCACCTGTACCGAGTAGTCATTGAGCGCGGTAATGGTGAGCTGTTTGCCGGTTGCCCCGACTTTAGCCAATACATCTTGCAGCAGCGGGCCGCGAAAAGTCTTGGCTTCGTCATACCAGGGGGTATGGGTTTTGATTTCGTGTACCGGCAGTTGATCCAGCATGGCGCTGTCCCACAGGGCCAGAGCCTGATGAGTGGGGTTGCTGATGGCGCCTTCAACCTTCAACACGGCGCTGTCAGGGGAGGGGGCTGCGTATGCGGTGCCGCAAAGGGCTGCCAACAGTGGTGCGATGTAAAGGCCTGCTTTCATGATCTCTCCTTCCTGGAATATGGCGGCATGGGGGCCGAGCCAACGGTGGCTTGTGAGGTGTGTCCAAAGGCAAGCAATAATCGGGCCCGGTCTAATGGGTTTGAATTATCAGTCATTTAGCCTGTTATCGGGCGATCTCGGCCAAGGTGAATTGCAGTTTGCAACGTGCGGGGGAGGTTAATTGCAATTTGGCAATCAAAACGAGGAGTGGGTGTCGGCGAATAAGGCGCAAAGAGTATCATTTGGGGAACAAGTACCGTGGCACTGCCCGGCATAACATTTGCAACGTGCTGAATGCCGTGACAGCAAATAGTCTGAGAATCGACAAGGAGCTAGCGATGGAAAGCATGACTTACACCCTTAATGATATCCAGGTAGTGGTACTGGAAAACGAGTTTGACGCGATGGCCGTCAGTGAGCTCCGCCCGTTGTTTGAAACCCTCTCGACCCACCCGGGAGATATCCTGGCCGATATCAGCGATGTTCATTTTATCGACTCGTCGGGGATCGGAGCCTTGGTATTTCTCTATAAAAGATTGATTATGAACGGGCATCAGATGGCCCTTGTCTGTGGACCCGGTCAACCTCATGACCTGTTGGAGATGCTGCATATCGACCGAGTGATCCCCTGCCATGAGAGCATCAAGGCCTATATGCGTTCCCGTGGCATGATGGCCGCTGCATCATGAAACGCTTTGGTATCCTGCTCTCGTCCATTCTGCTGTCGGGTTGTGCGCAGTGGCCGCCACAGGGGTATGGCGGCATGGCAGAAGCAAGACCCACCCGTATTCCGGTCAATGAGGATGAACGGCGGGTCTGGTCTCGTTATGATGAGCGTCAGAAGGAACTCGACTTGCAGCTGACGGAATTAAAGCAAGCGAGTCTGCAGGGGTGTATGCCTGCCGAGTTGAAACGGCTACAATCTCAACGTATTGATATCGAACGGGATATGCACGGACGGCTCTGGTCGGATGTAGCCTGGCGTCAGACCGTGTTGGCACAATCACTACAACAAGTACGTTTGCGGCTGCAACAGACAACAGCGGATGGCTGTCGTGCTGATTGGTCAGGGCTCCCCTTACGCCAATGGGGGCAGACGTAACAGACGAAAAGGATGTCTATGAAACGGGGCGCTCTCGAAGGATTGATCTGTGTTCTCTTGCTGTTGTTCACCTGCCCGTTACTGGCCTCCACCTTGTTGGCTCCCGGTGATCGGTTGGCCATAGTGCAGCCCGGTGAGCCTGCTTTTGATCAGCCTTTCCAGATCAACAAGCAGGGGGAGATTGCACTGCCTGAAGTCGGCAACCTAGTAGTGGGGGGGAAGAGCCTGCAGCAGGCGGATGAGCTGATCCGCACCGCCCTCAAACCTGTTTATAACAACCTCTCTCAATTGACCGTCACCTTGCTGGAGAAGCGGCTGCTGATCAGCGTGATGGGCTATGTCAAAAAACCCGGCAGTTATGATCTGGCGCCCGATGGCAACGTGCAGATGGCCCTTGATGCCGCTGGCGGGTTGGTACCCGGTGCCCAGCTCAACAACATGCAGGTGCGGCGTGGCAGCACGGTCTCTAGCTTCGACTACAAGCGTTATCTCGATACCGGCGATGCCAGCGTGTTGCCGCCATTGCAATCCCTTGATGTGGTGTTCGTACCCGCCTCTCCGCTGATCGGCAACGTGCAGATCGATTTTGATGCGGCAACCCTGGCGGCAGGCGGGGATGGCGATACTGGCAAGGCGATCAAGGTATTTGGCGAGGTCAACAGCCCCGGCGCCTTCAGTTTCAAGAGCGGCAACTCCATCGTGGATCTGCTGATGCGAGCCGGTGGGGTGACCCGCTTTGCCGGGGTGGAGCGGATCCGGGTGATCAATGGTGATGCTCCCGAGCTGTTCGATCTCAAAGCCTATCTCGACTCCGGCAACAACAAGTTGCTGCCCAATCTGGCGCCGGGCGCCACCATCTTCGTGCCCAAGGATGAAGAGCAGATAAAACGGGGGGCACGCACCATCTACATCATGGGCGAGGTGTTCAAACCCGGCGCCTATGAGGGGCGGGAAGGGGACTCCTTCCTCGATATTCTGGCCAATGCCGGTGGCCCGACCCGCTATGCCGAGAGTCGCCAGATCCGTTTGCTGCGCACCGATGGCACGATCGAACCCATCGACTTGCAGGCCTATACCGAAGGGATGCAAAAGGCGTTGCCTCAAGTCAAACCCGGTGACGCCATCTTTGTGCCGGAAAAGACCGATATCAACGAGAAGTCCTGGTTGAAGGTAGCGCCAGGGCGGGCTGTGATGGTGATGGGGGCGGTGCGGATCCCGGGTCGTTATGAATGGTCTGACGAGATGTCGCTGCTGGATCTGATCGCCCACGCCGGTGGCCCCAACGAGCGGGCCGATATCGCCAAGGTGCAGATCCTGACCGCCGAAGGGGGGCAGGCCACGCCGACCCTGTTTGATCTCGACAAGTTTCTCCATCAGGGCGGGGCGCTCGCCAGCCTGCCAAAGATCCGGGCCGGATTCACCATCATGATCCCCGAGCTGCCCACCGATCCCAGTGACAACAAGTCCCAGTGGGTGCGCCAGTCACCGGATAGCTCCATCTATATCTTCGGTCAGGTCGGGGCTCCCGGTCGCTATGCCTTCAATGAGCAGATGGGCTTTATCGACATCCTGTCGGCCGCCGATGGCCCGACTGCGGCGGCGGATCTGCGCAATGTGCGCATCGCCCATCGCAGTGGCAGCACGGCGCGGGTCAGCAAGCTCGACCTTGCTCTCTACTTTGAAACCGGCGATGAAACCTTGCTGCCCAAGGTGCTGCCCGGCGACTCCATCTATCTGCCGGAGAAGAATCGCCCCTGGCTTGATGAGCCCAAGGAGAACACCATTCGGGTGCTGGGGGCGATTGCCCGTCCCGGTCGCTACCGCTTTGACTCCTCCATGACCCTGCTGGATCTGCTGGCCGAGGCAGGGGGCCCGACCAGCAGCGCCTATATCAAGAAGATTGTGGTGATCAACATGGCCACCAGTGGTCAGGGGGATCAGGCCCGCAGCTTCGATCTCGACGGCTTTGCCAAAGAGCCCGACTTTAGCCAGTTGCCGGTGCTGCGCGCAGGGGACACCGTCTTTATCCCTGACAGCAAGAGCAGTAACTGGGCCATCTTCATGGATGGCATGCGCGACATTTTGACCACGATCTCGGTGGTGGCCCTGGTCGGGACGCTTTGATATGAGCATCCCCATTCAATATCTGGAGCTCGAATCCCTCTACGCGGCGACGGTCGCCCGGGGGATCCGCTCGCTGGCGGTCACCTCGTCGGAAGGGGGAGAGGGGGTGAGCTCCATCTGCGATGCGCTGGCAAGGCGCTCGGAGGCGGATGGGCTGCGCACCCTGCTGGTGGATCTCAATCTCTATCACCCCGGCCGCGCCACGGCGGTTGCCTGGGGTCCCAATGATGTGCCCGAGCCGGTGGCCACTGGCCGGTCGTTGTCGCTGCTCCCGGCGCCGGGCAAGGATCTGATGGCTTTTCGCAACAAGGATACCTTGCGTCAGCTGCTGGTTCGCTGGCTCGAACATTACGATGTGGTGATCTTCGATACCTCGCCGCTCACCGCCCTCAATCGGGGCAATATTCCGGCCGATCAGGTGTGTGGGGCCTGTGAAGGTGCGCTGCTGGTGGTATTGGCCGGGGTGACCCCGACGACCGTGGTACAAAGTGCGGTGGATAAACTGACCCGTGCCGAGGCCAATCTGGTTGGCGCTGTCTATAACGACAAACTCAACCCGGGGCTGGCCAGCGAGATCCTGCGCGAGCTCAACCGGCTGCCCAGCAACCGGGTGACCGAATGGCTCAAGCGCTGGTGCCGGCGCAGCGCCTTGCTCAATTTCCGGATCTGATCGCCCGCTAATGGAGGCCCGATATGGATGACTGGTTGCGATCTGCTCCGGCAACCCTGCAGTCGGTGCGCGAACTGCGCAACCGGCTGGCGCAGGGACTCTCCCTGTTTCAGGTCTCCCCAAAGGATCAAGCCAACTGGCTGCTCTGTTTCAGTGAGCTGGCCACCAATAGCGTCAAACACACAGCGCCTCCTGCGACCCGGCTCTGGCTCACGCTGAAAGAGGATGAAACGGGCTTGAGTCTGATACTGGAGGATGATGGCGGTCCGCAACCCGGTCTTGCCAGTGCGCCGTTACCCGATGAGCTGCAGGAGGGGGGATACGGGCTGGCGCTGGTGCACCAGCTGTTTGCCGAGGTGCACTTCTCTCGCGACGGTGAGCGCAATCGCGTGACCCTTCGCCAGCAGGGCCCGGTCAACCAGCTGCCGGTGATCGCGGTGATCGACGATGACAAGGTGATGCGTGCCCTGCTCACCGCCTATCTCCATGAGCACTACCGGGTTGAAAGTTATGCCGACTCCCATGCCGCCCTGCTGGCGCTCGGAAAGCAGCCCCCCGCGCTGGTACTCTCCGATATCGAGATGGAGGGGATCGATGGCTTTGGGCTGCGCCAGCAGTTGATGAAGGATCCCAAGATGAAGGGGGTGCCCTTTATCTTCCTGACCGGTCATCAGGATCAGTGGACCCAGAGTCGGGCGGGGGCGCTGGGGATCGATGACTTTCTGGTCAAACCCATCACCAAGCAGGACCTGTTGCTGGCGGTTTCGCGGGTGCTGCAACGCTCGCAGCAGCTCAAGTCGCAATGGGGCGAGCAGCTGGATCAGCGCATGACCTCGGCGCTGCGCCCGTTATTGCCCGCCACCTCCATAGGGGGATACCAGCTTGCGTTGCAAACCCGCGCGGCCACCGTGGGGGGCGGGGACTTTCTGCTGGTCAAGGATCGGGTGCTGTGGCTCGGAGATGTGATGGGCCACGATGCGGAAGCCAAGTTTTTTGCCCATGCCTATGCCGGTTATCTGCGTGGCTTGCTGACGTCGCACGATCTGGAGCGTGCCCCCGCCCGTTTGCTGACCATCTTGTCCAATGCGGTTCACAGTGATCCGTTATTGGGGGCTACCCTGCTCACCACCCTCTGCATTGAACTTGGCAACGAGGGACGGGTGCAGTGGGCCAGTGCGGGCCACCCGGTGCCCTGGCTGGTCGGGCCCGGCACCATCCGTCAGGTCGGGGTGACCGGCCCCTTGCCCGGTTTGCGCCCGGATCCCCACTTCGTGACCAATGAGCGTCAGCTCAAGCCCGGCGAGATCCTGCTGTTCTGGACCGACGGTCTGCTCGATAGCCGTGATGCCGCAGAGCGTCAGCGCTGGGAGTCGCAGCTAAAAGAGATCTGCCTGACTTCGGGGCCCGGTCTTGAGCAACTGGCTCATCGCATTGCCCGCTGGTTTGATGAGCGCATCAATGATGCCGCCCTCGATGACATGACCCTCTTGTTGGTCGCCTGTCCCGGCGCCTGATCCTGCCCCTCATTGCCTGACTGGCCCGCTCTATGCAACGCCTCATTTCAGGTGGCATGGAGCCACGGGAGGAGGTGCCTATGTTACCCATGCAGCAGATCTGGCTGGCCATCGATGCGCGTCAGATCGGTGGAATAGAAGTTCACATTATCCACTTGGCCAACGATCTGCTGGCCAGGGGATTTCGCCCCACCATAGTGCTGGTGAGCAACCACGGCATGACCCCCTTTACGACCCTGCTCAAACAGCAGGGTTTGCCCTATGAGGTGTGCCAAAACAGCCGCGACTTTATGCGCCGTCTGGCTCGCCAGCCTGCTTCTGTGCTGATCCATACCCACGGCTACAAGGCCGGGGTGCTGGGGCGGCTGACAGCCTGGTTCACCGGTAAATCGGTGGTCTCGACTTTTCACAGCGGGGATGACGGGGAGGGGGTGCTGAAGTTTTACAGCTGGCTGGATCGTACCACAGCGCGTTTTGCGAAGTGTATTGCAGTAAGCGAGCCCATCGCTCGCAAATTGCCTGTGCCAAGCACGGTGATCAGCAACTTTGTCCCCATGCCTGCGACGCCGGCTACGGTAACTGGCAACCGGATTGCCTTTGTCGGCCGCCTCTCGCCGGAAAAGGGGCCTGAGGCATTCTGCCAGCTGGCCGCCTTCTGCGCGGATGGGGCGTTTCATCTCTACGGGGATGGCCCCATGAAAAGTGCCTTGTTGCAGCAGTATGGTGATCGCGTCCAGCTTCATGGTTTCCAGAACATGGCCAATGAGTGGCACAACATCGACCTGCTCTGCATCACCTCCCGCTTTGAAGGGTTGCCGCTGGTGGCCCTGGAGGCGATGGCTCACGGCATACCGGTCTGTACCTTTGCTGTGGGGGGCCTGGTCAATCTGATCGACCATAAATCCAATGGCTGGCTGGTGGAGCCCGGCCATGTGCGGGATATGGCGGAGCTGGTCAATTACTGGCTGCGCAGCGATGGGGTGGTGCGCAGCAAAATGAGTCAGGCGGCGCGTAACACCATCGCCCGCGGGTACAGCGTCAACAACAGAGTGACCGATATTCTGGCCGTCTACAGCGCCTGAATCACGGAGAAACCTGTCAAAACGAGTGGCCGCAGGCTACTCGTTTTTTTATGTGCCGGTGTTATAGGGAGCAGGGGGGGATTGCTTCTGTGATCACGCAACGCTCGGGTTTCTGCGGTTGGTCAAACAGGCATCCGGCCTGTGGATGGATGGGGCAGATGATGGCGATCAGGTAGCTGACTTCTCGGTGATTACCGCGGACGTGCCACAACGATGCGCCATAAAAAAGGCCATTGCAGTGACAATGGCCTGATGGGCGTTGATATGTGGTTGAGGTAGGCGCGGCGGGATTAGCGCCCCTTCTTGCCGACCATGATGGCGATCGTCTTGCCGATGATATGCACATCCTGCACCAGCCAGCGCCAGGGGTGGAGCAGGGCAACCGAGTAGGCCAGATCGAACGCCAGCTTGCTGCGCACATCATCGAGCGACTCGTCGTAACCCTGATTGACCTGTGCCAGACCGGTAATGCCGGGGGCCACTTCATAGGTGCGTTCGATAAAGTACGGCACCGCATCCTCCAGCCGGTTGGCGATACCGGGTCGCTCCGGGCGGGGGCCGATCAGCGACATCTCCCCCTTGAGCACATTGATAAACTGCGGCAGCTCATCGAGCCGGGTTTTGCGCAGGAAGTCGCCGCTGCGGGTGATCCGGCTGTCCCCCTTGCCACACCAGACCGGCCCGGTGGCCGCCTCGGCGTCGGCGCGCATGGTGCGAAACTTGATCATGAAAAAGAGCTCGGTATGGGTGGCATGGCTGCGCCCGATCCGCAGCTGACGAAAGAACACCGGCCCCGGGCTATCGAGTCGGATGGCCAACATGATCAGCGGCCACAGCGGCAGCGTCAGCAGCAGGCCAAGAGTGGCACCGAGCAGATCCATGCTGCGTTTGACCACCAGGGTCAATCTTGGAATGGGGTGTGTCATACGGCTTTCTCCTGTGACATGAAACGTATGGGGGCGCGCAGGCAGTAGCGCAGGGTGCCCATGCCGTTGTACCAGTGTCCGAGTACCAGATAGTGGATCTTGCGAAACAGATTGGGCCATGGGTGGACAGGGGTCAGCTGGATCAAGATGACCAGCAGATACCCCAGCAGTTGCAGCCCCAGCAGCAGCTGAAACAGCAGGGATTGGGTGGCCAGCGGGATGGCGCAGAGCCACAGCAGGGTCAGGCAGAGCGGCATCAACACCCGCAGCCCCTTGCCACTGGCAAAGTTGAAGGCAACCCAGCCGAACTTGGGGTGCAGCAGGGGCAGTAACCGCAGCAGCTGCTGGGTGTTGCCAGCGCCGATCCGCTTGCGCCGTGTCGCCTCCAGCGCGGCATCGGAAACTTCCAGCTCCAGTGCGGCGCAGCGATTGTCATAGACAGCGCGATACCCCTTGGCGATGGCCTGCATCGGCAGGATGAAATCGTCGTTGATGGTATCGGTAGCCAGCGGGGTGAGGCACTCCCGGCGCATCATGTAAAACGCCCCGTGAGCCCCCAGCATGCCGCCAAGGGCCGATTCGCAGAGCTTGATCTGGCTTTGATAGTGCCAGTAACTCTCCTCGCCCTGAGAGCCCGGTTGCCAGAAGCGGTATGCTTCCCCGACCACCCCTACCTTGGGATCGGCAAAATGGGCGACCGCCAGCAGCAGGCTGTCGATGGGCAGCAGGGCCGAGACATCGGTGAGGGCCACCAGATCGCTGTGCACCCGGGTCATGGCCTCGTTGAGCACGGCGACCTTGCCGCGATTGCGGGGGTGATCAAACAGCCTGATCTGCAACTGCTGCAGGGCGGGATCACCGAGTTGGCTCAGCGCAATGGGGTAGCTGTTGTCGCTGCAGCCGTCGAAATGCACATGCACCCACAGCTTGTCGGCGGGGTAATCGAGGCTGGCGAGGTTTTGCAGCTTGGCCGCGATGGTCGCCGCCTCGTTATAAACCGGCATCAGCAAAGTGATGGTCGGCAGCGCCTCATCGGTGGCGTCTGTTTTGAACCCTCGATCCAGAGGGCGGGGTGGATTGGCTACTTTGCGCGCCTGCCGACCACCGAATTTGAGTAGCAGGGGATAGCCGACATGGTGGTAGACCACCAGTACAGCGCACAGCCAGAACACGATCATGATCCATTCCATGGGATGCTCCTCTGGTCATCGGGTCGCTTGATCAGCGGCTGTAAAGCTGCTGATAGGCCTGAGCCATCCGGCTCAAGCTGCTTTGCTGGCACACAAACTCTCGGGTGACGGCACGCAGGCTATGGCACTGCAGCAACCCTTGTGCCAGAAGCTGGGCAAGGCGGCCGGGATCCCGCACGGGCAGGATATGGCCGCTGGCCTGACAGACGATCTCTCTGGCCGCCCCCACGTCGCTCATCACCACCGGCACCCCGCACGCCTGTGCTTCCAGCACGCAAAGCGGCATCCCCTCCGCCAGCGAGGGAAGGCAGAAGAGATCCAGCCCCTGATAGAAGCGCGGCATGTTTTCGACCAGCCCCAGAAAATGGACCCGATGGGCGATCCCCAGCTGCTGACACTGTTGTTGCAACGCATTTTGCAAACTGCCGACCCCGGCCAACGCAAGATGCACCTCCTGTGGCAGGGTGCGGATCGCCTCCAGTAGCAAGGTGTGACCCTTGACCGACTCAAGGCGGGCGGCGCAGCCAATCAACTTGACCCCCAGCGGCAGCCCCATCTCCTGACGGGCGAGGGCGGCGGCGCCTGGGGCAAAACGCTGTTCATCGATGCCGTTGGGGATCACGGTTGGCGACAGCTGGCCCAGCTTGGCCAGCAGCTGGTTGGCCACCGGCGTGGCATCGGCCACCAGAATGGGTTTGAAGGCGCGCAGTCCCCACAGGGCAAGCGTGCGCTGATGGGGATCATCGAGATACCAGGCATCGTGCTCTGTGTGTACCAGGGTGGGCACCCGGGCCAGCCGACTGGCCAGCCCGCCATAGAGCATGGGCCCCAGATGGTGGGTATGTACTGCGACGGGCTTGAGTTGGCGCAGCAGCCGAGTGAGTCGCCAGAGGGTTGCCAGCGACCAGCCCGCGGGCTTTTCCAGACAGTGAATATTGCCAGCAAAGGGATACAGGGCGGGCCACGCCCTTACCACATCCCCTTTGCGCCCTTCGAGGGAGATGATATGCACCGGTTGCTCGGCAGGGCTCGCCTGCGTGAGGTTGAGCACCATGGTCTCCAGCCCGCCGGGCTGCAGGTGCTGCACAATTTGTACGACAGGTTGTACGACAGGTTGTACGACGGGCTGGGCGCTGGCGCTCCCGCGGGGATGGGGTCTGTGCGACGGGGTTGATGACAACATGGTTCGCGCTCCGGCAAGGGAAGGGGTAACACCCCGGATAGCGGGAGAATGCGAATCTTGTACCACTCTTGCGATCTGCCCACAGAGGGGATCAGCACCTCTGGTGGCACTGCCTTTGCATCGTGCCGGGGGAGGGCCTTCTCAGGGAGTGATGCCATGCCTGTCCA
Organism: Aeromonas sp. HMWF015; assembly: GCF_963878965.1. Taxonomy (NCBI): domain Bacteria; kingdom Pseudomonadati; phylum Pseudomonadota; class Gammaproteobacteria; order Aeromonadales; family Aeromonadaceae; genus Aeromonas; species Aeromonas sp. HMWF015. Next base: position 12,112 of record NZ_CAWNZT010000023.1, read on the forward strand.
GTTCTATTACAACCTCTACATCATTCTCTTTGCCGCCTGGCGCCGTCGCTATCTGCTGGTGATCCCGGTACTGGTGATGCCGCTGGTGGGTGTGACGGTCGGTCTGCTCACCCCCAAGGAGTATGAGAGCCGCACCACCTTTATGGTGCCGCAAGATGCCAACCAGACCCCGACCCTCAAGGATCTGATCACTCAGGAGAGTCTCAAGGATCGCTTTGCGGTGCTCGAAGCTCTGCTGCGCAGCCGCTATGTGCTCGATGGAGTGGCGCGGGATCGCGGTCTGGTCAATGACGAGACCCCGCCAGCTCAGCGCGATGCCATCATGGACTGGCTCTCGAGTGCCGTCTCGTTGCGGCTGATCGGCGATGAGGTGATCGAGATAAAGGTCAAAGCGGATTCGGCGGCCAACAGCGCCGGTTTGCTCGAAGCCATTTCGCGGCGCTTTTTCTTCAATCTGCTCAGCAAGGGGCGCCAGTCGGCGGAGTCGTCCGAGCGTTTTCTGCAAAGCCAGCTCGACAGCCGCCGCAGCGAACTGCAAGCGGCCGAGCAGCTGCTCGCCGACTTTAAACGGGAGCATGCCAGCGCCTTGCCCCAGCAGCAGAGTACCAACGTCGCCCGTCTCTATGGCTTGCAGGAGCGTTATGCCGAGAGCCTGATCACCCTGCAGCAGGCCAAGGCCAGGGTCGATCAGCTATCGCTGGGGCAGGAGAGCCAGCTGGCCCGCCAACTGGATGAGAAGCTCCAGCTGATGCGCACCGAGCTGGTGTTGCTGCGGGCTCGCTACAGCGACGAGCACAGCAAGGTGCAGAGTCTGCGCTATCAGATTGACCAGTTGCAGCAGGAGTTCGAGCAGCTCAAATCCCAGCCGGATATGGCCCGCGGGCCCGAGTGGCAGCTGGCCCAGACGCAGCTGACGGAGGCGGAGCAAAACGCCGCCGGCTTGAAGAGTCAGCTGGATGGGCTGGACAAGGTGGTCGACTCCCAGGGGGATACCGAGCGCCAGCTCGCCGAGCTGGAGCGGGATCTGGCGGTCAAGCGCACCCTCTATCAGGATTTGCTGCTGCGCTATGAGAAGGCCAAGGTGACCGGCGATCTGGGCAACTTCGAGCAGGGGGAGCGGATCAAGGTGATCGACAAGCCCTTTGCCCCCAGCAAGCCGAGCAACTACCCGCTCTGGCTGTTTTTGCTGGCGGGCATTGTTGGCGGGCTGGGGCTGGGCTGCGGTCTGGCGCTGGTGGCCGAACTGGCGGATGCCAGCCTGCGCCGCTCCGATCAGCTGGCCGCCCTGGTCAAGGCGCCGGTGCTAAGCCGCATTCCCTACTGCGAGCCGGTACCGGACTATCCATCCAATAGTGATCATGCGCTGGATGGGCAGGTGTTGCCCCTGGCTCCCGAGCCGGGTTGATTCCCGCAAAGCTGGCTGCCAGCCGGGACTTGAATATGTCTGATTAGGCCTCGTAATGAGGCCTTTTTTATATCGTGCAGATGGCGGAGTAAAATCGCGGCAGGCCCATAAAAGAGGATATAGGCTTCATTTTCTGTTTACGTTTCTTGACGGTGGTTTTACCCAGTGGTACAAGTGGAGCCGACGTAAGGTGTTGATAATACATTGATTTTAAAATTATTTATTGGTCGTGATAACGAGCGATGGAGCAGAGTTAGATGAAAGACGTTACTAACACATTAATAGAGCCTTCCATCTAATTTTTGTTATTTTTTTAGGAGAGTTTGGTGAAAAAGAAAAAACCAAAGTTATTTATTGGCTCTTCCGTTGAAGGGCTTGAAGTTGCTTATGCAATTCAATGTCAATTGGAGCATGATGCTGAACCAACAGTTTGGTCTCAAGGCGTTTTTAACTTAACTCAATCAACGTTGAATGATTTGTTGTCAGTTTTGGATACGTATGACGCTGCGATTCTTGTTATGTCACCTGATGATATAGTTAAAATGCGAGGCCAAGAACAGACCGTTACAAGAGATAATGTTCTATTTGAACTCGGTATGTTTATAGGGCGTTTAGGACCTGAAAAAACATTTATGGTAAAGCCTCGTAATAGTCAAGATTTTCATGTGCCGACAGACCTTCTAGGGCTGACTCCTGGGGTATATGATAATGAGCGTAGCGATGGTAATTTGCAGGCTGCATTGGGGCCTTTTTGTTTTCAGGTGAGAAAGCAATTAGCGCAAATGACTGTAAAACTAGAAGCTATCGAAGTTCATAAGTCGGAGATTGATGTAAAGTATAATGAGTTAATGAATAAATTGATTCAACTTGGTGGATATCAGCGTATGCTAGAAAACCAAGAGTGGCCATC
>NZ_CAWNZT010000024.1:0-3616 GCF_963878965.1 Aeromonas sp. HMWF015
AATAAACGGCATGGTGGTGTGTGCCAATGTGAGTGCTGGTATGCGTTCGGGTGAGCCTGCAAGAGTGATGAGGTGGGGGTGGGTCAGTGGTTTATTGCTTGGCGGCGGTGGATGGCTCTGTTATGGTAACTGAAATAGCCGTTCGGATGGCTAGATTGCTGCGGTGTGAAGGGCGTTACTTCTGAGGGCGGCCCCGCCGCAGTCCCATAGCTTGATGCGTACCTGACAGGGAGTCCCTATGCCGTTTCGTTCCTTCTTATCTTCTCCTTTGACTGCTTCCTTGCGCGCCACTGCTGGCGCCAGCACCTTTATTGCCGCGATGGCGGTCGGGAGCCTCTCTTTTTCCGCGGTTGCCGCCGATGCGTCCTTGCCGACCAAACAGGAGATTGTGATTGGTACCACGGTGGGGGATTTTGCCGACATGGTGACCGACTCCATCAAGCCGCAGCTGGAGGCCAAGGGGTACAAGGTCAAGCTGGTGGAGTTCACCGATTATGTGACTCCCAATATTGCTCTGGCTGACGGATCACTGGATGTGAACTGCTTCCAGCACAAACCTTATCTGGAGAGTTTTGCCAAAGATCGCGGCTTGTCGCTGGCCCCCATTACCCAGGTGCCAACCGGTCCGATGGGGCTCTACTCCGGCAAGCTGGCGGCACTCGACAAGGTGAAAAAGGGGAGCACGGTGGCCATCCCCAACGATCCCACCAATCAGGCGCGGGCGCTGTTGATGCTGCAGGATCTCGGTTGGCTCACTCTCAAGGAGGGGATAAACCCGCTAAAAGCAAGCGAGTTTGATGTGGTGAACAATCCGCACAATCTCAAGCTGGTACTGCTGGAAGCCGCGCAGTTGCCTCGCTCGCGGGAGGATGTGGACTTCTCGGTGATCAACGGTAATTTTGCCGCCTCCAGCGGAATCCCGTTCAGTGAAGGACTGTTTCTGGAGCGCAGCTACGATTTCATCAACTGGGTGGTGGTGAAAAGCGCAGATGCGGATCAGCCGTTTGCCAAAGATGTGGCGGCAGCCTACAACTCGGCGGCTTTCAAAGCCTATGCAGCAAAGCGTTTTGTCGGCTACAAGTACCCGCAAGGGTGGGGTGGCTAACAGTCGTGAACGTGGCACGGCTATACAACGAAAAACGCCCCGAATTCGGGGCGTTTTTTATGGTAGCAAGCCATCAACGGGCGCTTCACTGGTTGCGATAGAAGCGGTTCAGCTCGTTCATCACCTGGATCATGGCGCCCATATCCGGAGTGCCGTGCTTGATCGGGCGATAGCTGTTGCGCTCCAGCAGTTCGAAGTCACCCTGCTTGTTGAAGTGGGTGATAGTGTCCCCTTCATAGATGGCGAAGTCGTTCTGATCCCCGGCCAGCAGCCAGTTGCGCGGGCTGGTATCAAACAGCGAGCGGCCAACGCTGTAATCGCGCGCCGGATTGCGCACGCCCAGCATCCCCTGCATCAGGGTCGGCGCCAGATCAAAATGGCTGCTTGGTTGTTCCCTAACGTCACTGCCGCGCCCTGGCCAGGCCAGTACCAGCGGTACCTGCACCTGATAGGGTGAGTAGTTGCTGCCTGCGCCCCAGCTGTTGCTGCGGGTGTCGTTGAACTCCTGACCGTGGTTGGAGGTGATGACGACGATGGTGTTGCTGTCCATCCCCTGCGACTGCAATTTGGTCAGCATCTGCTCAAGCAACTGGTCGGTATAGAAGACCGAGTTCTTGTAGCGGTTTTCCAGTTTTTGCAGGTTCTCCGCCCGATAGGCGGTCGCCGGATTGAAGTTGGCAAGCTCCGGTTGGAACGGCCCCTTCATGGTGGCGGGTAACTGGTAGTCGCCGGGGCTCGAGAGATAGACCAGCGAGAACCAGGGACGCTCGGGAGAGCGCTTCTCCAGCCACTGTTGCCAGTCGGTCAGCAGCTTGCCATCGTCACTCTGCTCGGAGACAAACACCTGTTTGCGCAGACCGGCGAGGATGCTCTTGCGATACTTCTGGGCATCTTCCATCGCGCCGAACAGCCCGAACTGGTAATCCTGGCGCAGCATCTCGTCGAACAGCACCGGCGGACGCTTGTCGCTGCTGATGTCCTTGTAGTAGTGACCGGGCAACCCGTAGAAGAGGCTGAACATGCCCATCAGGTCGTCGTTGCCGCCACTCAGGTGATTGCGGAACGTCAGATGCTGATCCGCATAGCGCTGCAGATTGGGCATGTTGATGTTGTTGAGCATGTCAAAGCGCAGCGAATCGACCACCACAATCAGCAGATTGTTGTGAGTCAGGGGGGCGTTGACGTTGAGCGGGCGCAGCGGATAGTGCATCCGGCTGTCGCTGTTATCCCCCTGGGAAGCAGCCTGCTTCTCGTACTGATCCAGATCCAGCCAGCCATGTTTGGCCAGGAAGGAGCGGGCCGTCATGGGGTAGGAGAGGGGGAAGTTGGCTCTCTGCATAGTGATCGGCTGATAGAGGGTTGCATCGGCCCAGCTGTTGACCACGTGGGTCAGAATAAAGCAGATCAGCAGGGCCAGCCCCACCTGATTGCCGTACTGGCGGCGCTTGCGCTTGTTGATCTTGCGCCAGACATAGGCCGACAGCAGCAGTTGCAGCAGGAAGATGGTGGGCACGGCAACGAAGATGATGCTCCAGATTGAGCCCTCTTCGGTTTGCGCCTGATCCAGCAGCAACTGCCATACCTGACTGTTGAGGTGGAACTTGAACAGCCGGAATACCTGGGTGTCGATCAGCAGCAGCACCAGCGCCAGGGTAGCGATGATGGCCGAGATGAACCGCAACGACTTCTCCTTGGGCAGCACGAAGCTGAGCGGGAAGATCGTCAACAGGTAGGTGACAAAACTCAGAAACGAGAAGTGGCCAATCCAGCTTACAACGAGATAGATCACGCCAAGCGTGGTCGATGGCCAGCTGATGGCACCCAGATAACGGGTGGCGATGAGCATGGCCAGAATAATGTTGAAGAAGGAGAACCAATGCCCCCAGGTGATCAGGCGAGAGACATTATCACGATAGGGGTTACCGGTTTCGACCATAGTGATCCATCTGCGTTGAGAAACGTCAAATCAACAGAGTCGGGGACTCAGTGTGCGTCGTGGCGATTATCGACCGATGCGGTCAGGGCCTGGACAAACTTTTCAGTGATGGCTTGGCGCTGGGCCGGTGCCATACCGTTGATGATATTGGTGGTCAGATTGCCAAGCACCATAAGGCTGAGATCCACCGGCGCTTTATGCTTTTCCAGCGCGGTGATCAGGTCGTTCATCAGGGCGTCAAATTGCTCGTTATTGTACTTTGATACGATAGGCATAATCTTCAGTTCATCTCGGTTCAAAGCGCCTTATAATACTTCACCCTTTCGGCTAACACTATGGCTTTGTGACATGAGTCTCGATATCGACAAGATCATTCTTCACTCCTTGCGCCAGGGCGGCGATGGTCAACCCCACGCCGATACACGCAGCCAGACCCTGCCCCCCGACGAGGCGGTACAGGGACTGATGGCGGAACTGCATCGGATCTACAACGGCAAGGGCGGCAAGGGCTTTGGCTTCTTTGCCGACCCCGAGGCCGCCGTCGCCGAGCTGGCCGACGGCATCGATGCTCCCAA
>NZ_CAWNZT010000025.1:0-10103 GCF_963878965.1 Aeromonas sp. HMWF015
CGGCAACGATCTGGTGGACAGGGAGACTGCCCGCAAATATGTGCTCAAGCGGGCAGGGGAGCTGGCACTGGCAGAGGGTTACTCCTGGCTCAAGGTCGATGAGCTGACCATTAACCGCGATGCCGTCAGGGTGACCCCATCACGGCCGATCTTCGGCTTTGACGAAGATGAACCGGATCTCTTTATGGCCCAGATGCAGGTGCAGCATACCATCTCGGCGCTGCTCACTTTTCGCCTGTTGCCACGGGCACTCGATGAGCGAACTCTTAATGCGAAATATCTCGCCGAAATCAAAATAAACAGTGATTAATATTGGTGGTTTGCAAGATCCATATCACATACACCTAATGACAGGATAAAATTCTGGATAAAGCCTCTAGATTTACCCCCTGCTTTTAGGCATTCTCCCAGCATACCAGCCGCCAGGAATCAACGGCTCGGATCACAAAAACGGACTGTAGTGGCTCCCACGCCACTGTTTACGGCTTGCACCAATCAAAACCGGGACTCCCCCATGAAAATGAATAAACTGACGGTCGCCATCCTCATCTCCATGATGTTTGGCATCCTCACCGGCCAGGGCTATCGGATGTTTGCCGCAGATCAGGCTGCGGATTTCGCCAATAACATCACGATCCTGACCGATATCTTCCTGCGCCTGATCAAGATGATCATCGCTCCCCTGGTCTTCACTACCCTGGTGGTCGGTATCGCCAAGATGGGCGACACCCGCACCGTAGGGCGTATCGGTGCCAAGACCCTCGGCTGGTTCATGCTGGCCTCCCTGATGTCCCTGAGCCTGGGTCTGGTGATGGTGACCCTGATGCAGCCGGGAGTGGGTCTCTCACTCTCCCTGCCCAATGACACCGCCAGCTCGGGCATTGCTGCCGGTGCCATAACCCTGAAAGATTTTGTGACCCACGCCATCCCCAAGAGCGTGGTCGAGGCGATGGCCACCAACGAGATCTTGCAGATCGTGGTCTTCTCCCTCTTCTTCGGTCTGGCCGCTGCGGCGCTGGGCGATCTGGCCAAACCGGTGGTGGTGCTGATGGCCAGTGCTGCCGAGATCATGCTGAAAGTGACCGGCTACGTGATGAACTTTGCGCCGTTCGCGGTGTTTGGTGCCATCGCCGCCATGGTGGCCAAAGAGGGGCTGGGCATTCTGGTCACCTATGGCAGCTTTATGGCTCAGTTCTATATCGCGCTGGCCTGTCTCTGGCTGCTGCTGATCGCCATGGGCAGCGTCTTCCTGCGTAGTCGCGTCATCAAGCTGCTGGCGATGATCCGCGAACCCATCCTGCTCGCCTTCTCGACCGCCAGCTCCGAAGCCGCCTATCCGAAGACCCTGGATCGTCTGGAGAAGTTCGGTTGTGACAAGCGCATCGCCAGCTTCGTGCTGCCGATGGGTTACTCCTTCAACCTCGACGGCTCCATGATGTACTGTACCTTCGCGGTAATGTTCATCGCCCAAGCGTATGGCATCGAGCTCTCCATGGCCCAGCAGATCACCATGCTGTTGCTGCTGATGGTCACCTCCAAGGGGATGGCCGGGGTACCGCGCGCCTCTCTGGTGGTGATTGCCGCTACCCTGAACCAGTTCCATATTCCGGAAGCGGGCATCCTGCTGCTGCTGGGGATCGACCATTTCCTCGACATGGGCCGCTCTGCCACCAACGTGCTGGGCAACGCCATTGCCGCCAGTGTGGTGGCCAAGACCGAAGACAGTCTGGGCGAAACCGTCGCGCTGGGCGAGAGTGAGCCCGCCAAGGCGTAACAACGGTTTAAGCCGCCCGCAGGGTTGGCAGGTTGAACGAAAAATCCCCGTCATGACCATGACGGGGATTTTTTTATATGGCGGGTGTCAGAAGCCGGAGCCCGGTTGCTGCAAAAACGCGGTCTCTTCCGGTGTGCTGGTGCGACCCAGTATGTCGTTGCGGTGGGGGAAGCGGCCAAAGCGCTCGATGATCACCTGATGGCGGCGGGCAAAGTCGGCAAATCCTGCAAAGGTCGCTTGCGCCGGTGTGCCGGCCTGCTCCGCTGCCAGCGCCTCGAACAGCGCCACGCTTCGGGCCTGTTGCTCACGGGATTCGGCATGTTCCAGCGGCAGATAGAAGAAGACCCGCGCCAGTGGCGAGAGGGATTGATCTGCCCCGATGGACAACCCTTTCAGGCAGAGATCCCGTGCCAGCGGATCCTGGGCAAAGGCCGCAGGCGTGCCGCGATGGATATTGCGCGGCAGCTGGTCGAGCAGCAGGATCAGCGCCAGTCGACCGCTGGGGGCATCGGCCCAGTGGGCGAGGCTGCCTTCGGCCGCGGCCTGTGCCAGCTCGCCGAAGCGGCTGGCCAGCAGGGCATCCGTTTCGCTGCTTTTTCCCCACCAGAGGGGGGCTTGCCGGGTAGCCCGGAGGGCGTCATCGGCCTCGTCGCCAAACCAGAGATCGAGCAGAGGTTGCCAGGGTTGCATGGGAACTCCTTGAGGTGATTCAGAGGGAACCAGGAACAAATGGCTCAGGGGTGCTGCCGAAACGGCGGCTTCTCGTTACACTGTGCCATCTTTTGCCCGAAAGACGTAACACCCCCGATGGCGAGCGCCGGATTCTTGGCTCGGCCGATGATGGCCTGCCATCGCCATGAGGTGGCCCTGTTGACCCCGGTGGTTATCGGGACGTACACCTCTCTCCCGGGGTTGTTCTCACTGATATAAGGAATCTCTGATATGGCTGGAACCAGTTTGTTGGCCCTGCTCGACGATATCGCCAGCGTGCTCGATGACGTGGCGCTGATGACCAAGGTCGTGGTGAACAAGCGCGAGACATTTTTCGGGAAGACGTTTCTCACTGATATAAGGGATCTTTGATATGGCTGGAACCAGTTTATTGGCCCTGCTCGACGATATCGCCAGCGTGCTTGATGACGTGGCGCTGATGACCAAGATGGCGGCGAAGAAGACCGCCGGGGTGTTGGGGGACGATCTCGCACTCAACGCGGAGCAGGTTTCCGGAGTACGTGCCGAGCGGGAGCTGCCGGTGGTGTGGGCGGTGGCCAAGGGGTCATTTCGCAACAAGCTGATTCTGGTGCCCGCCGCCATCGCCATCAGTGCCCTGGTGCCCTGGCTTATCACGCCGTTCTTGATGCTGGGAGGCGCCTACCTCTGCTTTGAGGGGGCCGAGAAGCTGGCCCACAAGTTCCTGCCTCATGAAGTGAGCGAGGGTGAGGCACATACAGCCCCCATTCCCGATGATCTGGTAGCCTTCGAGCAGCAGAAGGTAAAAGGGGCGATCCGCACCGATTTTATTCTCTCTGCCGAGATCATCGTCATCGCCCTTGGCACGGTACAGGGAGCAAGCCTCGTGCTGCAGCTCTCGGTAGTGGCGGGCATCGCCCTGCTGATGACCATCGGGGTCTACGGGTTGGTGGGGCTGATCGTCAAGCTCGATGACATCGGTCTGCATCTGCTGCACAAGCCCGATGGCAGCGCCCTGCGCCGCGCGGTGGGGCAGGGACTGTTGGTGACGGCTCCTCGTCTGATGCACCTGCTGGCACTGGTCGGCACCATCGCCATGTTTATGGTGGGCGGCGGCATTCTGGTGCATGGCTGGCCCTTTGCCCATCACCTGATTGAAGACGCAGCCACTGTTGTCGCCACCCTGCCCACAGTAGGGGCCGTACTGGCGGCGGTGACGCCGACGCTGCTCAACGCCGTGGCCGGTGTGGTGGCGGGTCTGCTGCTGGTTGCCGTGATGATGCTGGTGAGCCGTCTTGCCCCGGCCAAGGGATAAGCGAGCTTGCGGGCTATTGTCTCTTTTTTCCTCTCTTCATTTTTTGGCCTTCGGGTTGCCCGGTGTCGGACTTGCTGCCCGCAGGTCTGCTGCGCCTCCCGATAAAGGCCTTTGCGAGAAGTTATGTATCAACAACAGTGGAATAACGACCATATCTACCCGGGCCTCGACAGCCCAGAGCTGGAAGCGGACATGCGCGCCGCCCGCCACGCGCTGGAAGAGCTGGCCAGCTATATGGCAGGTCTGGACGGGGTGCGCGACGATGACGCTGCGCTGCTGGATTTTTTGCGGGAAGTGCGGCTGCGCGCCCGTGATATTCGCCATATCGGCTGGAACATCGCCATTCTGGCCGCGTGCCGCGGCAGTCAGGATGCGCGGGATCCGCAGGCCAAACAGCTGGCGTCCCGTGCCCGCGCCCTCAATGCCGATCTGTTCAAGACCCTGGCGCCAGTGGACGATCTGATGCTGGCGCTGCCGGACGAGGAATTCTCCGCGCTGATGAGGGATCCGCTGCTTGGCGAGGAGACGTACCGCTTGTGCCATGAGCGTCGCTTGCAGGATCAGCGCCTGCCGGTGGCGGCGGAGCAACTGGTGATCGGCCTTGGCACCGATGGCTTGCACGCCTGGGGCAACCTCTACAACGATCTGGTGGGCAAGATCCGCTTGACCATTGATGGCCGCGAGATGGGGCTGGCCGAGGCGAGCAATCTGCTCTCCAGCCCGGTGGGGGCCCTGCGTCTGGAAGCCTTTGATGCCATCAGCGCCGGTTGGGAAGGGGAGCAGGAGACGGTTGCCGCCATACTCAATGCCCTCAACGGCTGGCGGCTGGAGCTGGCCCGTCAGCGCGGCAAAACCCGTGTGCTCAATGCGCTGGATCTCTCCTGCCACCAGAGCCATATCGAGCGTGCCACCCTCGATGCCCTGATGAGCGAAACCTGGCGAGCCCGTGGGTTGGGCCAGCGCGCCTTGGAGCTGATGGCCGAGCGCCTTGGTCTCGACGATCTGGGGCCGGAGGATCTCTTTGCGCCGCCGCCTGCTTCCAGCAGCCGCGACATTCCTTTTGATGAGGCGATCGAGTTGATTGCCGATGCCTTTAGCCGTTTCGATCCCGAGATGGGGGCATTTGCCCGCATGATGGCCGAGAAGGGGTGGATTGATGCAGCGCCCACGCCAAATCGCCGCACCGGCGCCTACTGCACCAAGTTTGCCGAACCGGTCGAGCCGCGGGTCTTCGTCACCTATGCCGGCACCATGGATAACGTCATTACCCTGGCCCATGAGCTGGGCCACGCCTGGCACAACTGGGTCATTCGCGATCTGCCGATGAGCCAGCGCAGCTACCCCATGACGCTGGCGGAGACCGCCTCCATCTTTGCCGAAACCCTGGTGCGCAGCGCCCTGTTCGAGCAGGCACAAAGCCCGGAAGATCAGCTGGCCATCGCCTGGGCGGAGGCCGATGGCGCAGCCACCTTCCTGGTCAATATCCCGGCTCGCTTCGATTTCGAGCAGGCCTTGGTGGCCGAGCGAGCGCAGGGCTATGTGCCCGCAGAGCGGCTCAAGGCGCTCACCGACGAGGCGTGGGGACGCTGGTATGAGGGGAGCCTGACCCGCTATCACCCCATGTTCTGGGCGGCCAAGGCGCACTTCTCCATTGCGGGGCTGGGCTTTTACAACTACCCCTATCTGTTTGGTTATCTGTTCAGCCTCGGGGTCTATCAGCAGTTGATGAGCCGCAAGGCGGCGGGGGAAGAGGGCGTTGCCGAGGCGTATCGCGCCTTGCTGCGCGATACTGGCCGGATGAGCGCCGAAGATCTGGTGGCGAAACATCTGGGGCAAGATATCCGTGAGGCCGCCTTCTGGCAGGGGAGTCTGGCACAGGTAGCGCAGGCGGTGGAACGCTTCGAACAGCTGCCAGCCTGATGGGTTGAGTGGCGATGTGAACAACAGGCCCCGGACAGTCTCGCTGTCCGGGGCCTGTTTGTTATGCCTGCTTTTGTTGCGGTTTGATGGGGCCAACGAACAGGGGGCGGGTCTGGTGACTCAGATCCGGCTGATAGCCGTTGAAGAAGAGGTTGAGCAGCACCGAACTGATGGTGGCCAACAGGATACCGCTATGAAAAAGCGGTTGTAGCTGCGCCGGAAGCTGCTGGAAGAAATTCCCGGAGACCGTCGGGATCATGCCAATTCCGAGACTGATGGCGACGATATAGAGGTTGTGGCGGTTGCTGTTGTAATCGGTGCGCGCCAGGATGCGAATACCGGTGGCCAGCACCATACCGAACATCACGATACCGGCGCCCCCCAGCACGAAAGGCGGTATGGAGGCGACCAGCACCGACATCTTGGGGATGAGGCCAAAGGCGAGCAGGATCCCCCCCGACATCACGCAGACCCAGCGACTCGATACCCCGGTCACGCTCACCAGACCGATATTCTGGGAGAAGGAGGTGTGGGGGAAGCTATTGAATATCCCACCAATAATGGTGCCGATGCCATCCACCCGCAACCCGCGCACGATATCACCGCGTCTGGCCGGATGGCCGACGATGTCGCCAAGGGCCAGAAACATCCCCATCGACTCGATAAAGGTGATGAGCATGATGACTGTGAGGGTGGCGATGGAGATGGGATCGAAGGTGGGCCAGCCGAAGGCGAAGGGCACTATGGGGGCAAACCAGGCTGCCTCGCCGAGGCCATCGAGGCTCACTTCGCCCATGGCGATGGCCACCACGAAACCGAAGATGATCCCGAGCAGTACCGAGATATTGCTGAAAAAGCCCTTGGTGAAGCGGGTCACCAACAGGATAAAGACGAGCACCAGAAAGCTGGTGCCGATATAGCGCAGGCTGCCATATTCCGGATTGCCCTTGCCCCCCGCCATCCAGTCGATCCCCACCTGCATGATGCTGATCCCGATGGAGGTGATAACCACCCCGGTCACTACGGTGGGGAAGAGCGGCATCAGCCGACCTATCAGCGGCACCAGCAGGGTCGAGATGATACCGGCGGCGATGGTGGCGCCGAAGATGCCCGTCAGCCCCAGATCCGGGTTGGCTCCGATGGCCAGCATCGGCATCACGGCGGCAAATGTGACCGACATGATGACCGGCAGCCGGATCCCGGCAAAGCGGCCAATCCCGACACATTGCAGCAGGGTGACGATGCCGCAGCAGAAGAGATCCGAACTGATAAGGTAGGAGATCTGCTCCTTGGGCAGCCCCAGACTGCCGCCAATCACCAGTGGCACCGCCACGGCGCCGGCGTACATCACCAGCACATGTTGCAGGCCCAGGGTAAAGAGTTGGCCCATGGGGAGCATGCGCTCCACTTCATCCACCGGGCGCTTGCGCGCACCCGGTCGGGGGGAGGGGGGATTGGTCTCGTTCATCAACAGATCACTCCTTGAAGCCCGCGCAACTGCTACAGGCAAGATAGTGAAAGCCGCAGCTTTCCCGGTCATTGATCTCGTGTATTGACAGAGGTGCCAGATCCCTCGGCAGTAGTGAGAGGGATCCGGTGCAGCACGGGTCAGTGCACAAAACATGCACAACGCCGCTCACGAGAGAAAACGTTTGGCGATAACGCCTTGTTTTTGCGGGATGAGTCACATACCGGTCAGATAAGTGTCCGGCTGTTGGCAGGGGAAGGAGGTTGGGGCATCTCAGATTGGTAAGGGGTTTATCATTATCGGTCTGGCGATCTCACTTTGATAGCCGGGCACCATAACGTTGCTCGCAATGTGCCCCTCTGCATGTGACGGCGCTCGCGGGCCGCAGGGCGCAATCGGGGGCGGGGGCGTGATCCAAAGCAAGAAAGTTGGATGTTTTGGTGGCGCACGGGGCCGCCGCTGGGGTAGTTTCGATAAAACCGACACAGATCCTGAGGTCTTATCCATGATCATCTATCTGCATGGCTTTGATGCCACCAGCCCAGGCAATCACGAGAAAGTGCTGCAGTTGCAGTTTATTGATGATGATGTGCGTTTCGTGCACTACAGCACGGTTCACCCCCGTCATGATATGAGCCATCTGCTCAAGGAAGTGAAAAAACAGCTCGATATGAGTACCGATCCCAAACCGCTGATCTGCGGCGTGGGTCTTGGTGGCTACTGGAGTGAGCGGATCGGCTTTCTGTGCGGCATTCGCCAGGTGATCTTCAACCCCAACCTCCATCCGGAAGAGAACATGCAGGGCAAGATCGACCGTCCGGAAGAATATGACGATATCGGTACCAAGTGTGTAACTGAATTTCGTAAGAAAAATTCAGGAAACTGCCTGTGTATCCTTTCCGTTCAGGATGAAGTGCGCGATAATCGGGACACTGAACGTGAATTGAAGAACTATTACGACATCGTGTGGGATGAGCGCGAGACTCATAAGTTCAAAAATATCTCGCATCATCTGCAGCGGATGAAGGCCTTCAAAGAAGCCTGATCCATCACGTCGACCGATTTCGTTTTAGGGAGCCAATGGCTCCCTTTCGTTTTGAGGAACCGAGGAAAATCATCATGATGAATATTGTCGTTGTAGGCGGCGGCGCCGGTGGCCTGGAACTGGCCACCAGTCTGGGTCGCAAGCTTGGCAAGAAGAACAAGGCCAAGATCACTCTGGTCGATCGCAACCGCACCCACCTGTGGAAACCCCTGCTGCACGAAGTGGCCACCGGCTCCATGGATGCGGGCATCGATGCCCTGAGCTACCAGTCTCACGCCAAGAACCACGGTTTCGACTTCCAGCTCGGCACCCTGACCGATATCAAGCGTGACGATAAGCGCATCGTGCTGGCCCCGATCCACGACGACAATGGCGACATCGTGGTCAACGAGCGCGAGCTGCCCTACGACTATCTGGTGATGGCCATCGGTTCTGTCTCCAACGACTTCAACACCAAGGGCATCAAGGATCACTGTATTTTCCTCGATAGCCCCTCCCAGGCGCACCGCTTCCACAACAGCATGATGAACCGCTTCCTGCAGTTCGCCACCGAATATAAGCCGGGCGACAAGGTGAAGATTGCCATCGTCGGCGGCGGCGCCACCGGCGTCGAGCTCTCTGCCGAGCTCTACAACGCGGTCGAGCAGCTCTACGCCTACGGCTTCAAGAACCTCACCACCGATAGCCTGAAGGTGACCCTGGTGGAAGCGGGCCCGCGCATTCTGCCGGCTCTGCCGGAGCGCATCAGCGGCGCCGCCCATCAGGAGCTGGTCAAGCTGGGTGTGGATGTGCGTACCGCCACCATGATCACCGAAGCGACCAGCGACGGTCTGCACACCAAGGATGGCGAGCTGATTGAAGCTGACCTGATGGTGTGGGCGGCCGGTATCAAGGCTCCGGATTTCATGAAGGATATCGCCGGTCTTGAGACCAACCGCATCAACCAGCTGGTGGTGAAAGAGACCCTGCAGACCACCCGTGACGAGAACATCTTCGTTATCGGTGACTGCGCAGCCTGCCCGCAGCCGGATGGCAAGTTCGTGCCGCCGCGCGCCCAGTCTGCCCACCAGATGGCCAGCCAGGCGTTCAAGAACATCCTGGCCAAGATGAACGGCGGCGAGATGAAGCCCTACCTCTACCACGACCACGGTTCGCTGGTCTCCCTCAGCCGCTTCTCCACCGTGGGCAGCCTGATGGGTAACCTGATGCGCGGCTCCATGATGGTGGAGGGCTACATTGCCCGTCTGGTCTACATCTCCCTCTACCGGATGCACCAGATCGCCCTGCACGGCTACGTCAAGACCGGCCTCATCATGCTGGTGGGTCGCATCAACCGGGTACTGCGCCCGACCCTGAAGCTGCACTAAGCCGGGATTTGGCGCCATGTTGAATACCAAAAGGAGAGGCGATGGCCTCTCCTTTTTTATCGGCGCAGATCAGGAAAGAGAGCATTACTTGCCCAGATAGGTGCGATCGAAGAAGGTATTGACCCAGTGGGGGCGGTAGATGGCCAGCACCGTCATCGCCATGCCGTTGAGCAGAGCTTCGGGGAACAGCAGCAGTGGCCAGATGGAGAGGTAATCCGCCGTGATGGTGTACCAGGGGTAGCTGTGACTTAGCCCCATCAGCAATGCGCTGGCGGCCACCTTGACCGAGATGGTGATGGCGCCACCGAGAAAGGCGGCCACGAAGATATAGACAAAGAGATGGCGCGGCAGCCAGGCCCAGCTGGCCAGAAACAGCAGCCAGCTGGTGGCTACTGGCAGGGCGATGCCCACCAGTGCCTGCCAGCCAAAATCGGCCAGATTGGTGACACCGAAGTAACCGAGCACCAGCAGGGTCAGGCAGGGGGCGAGCAGTGCCAGCCGCCAGCCCAGCAGCAGGGTGAGGG
>NZ_CAWNZT010000026.1:0-5484 GCF_963878965.1 Aeromonas sp. HMWF015
ACATGAATAAGCAGGATTTATGGGAGCAGCCTATAAAATCTAGCGGTGAACATGGCATTTTCAAAAAACACGATTGGATAAAAGAAGCAGATGGAAAACTGATTAGCGCTAAGCTTCTGCGAGAGTGTGCTAAAAGCGCACAAGTTAAATTCAATGACTTAGCAAAAGATAGTGATGGAAATGCTAATCATCCTATCTCAAAAAAAGCATTTGAATACCTTGAGGAAAAGAATTCAGCTCATAAATCAAGCATACTATTGCTAGGCTATGCAATTGAGCTTTTGTTGAAAGCTGGGATTGTTTCTTTGCTCATTTCAGCACCCAAAAGTTTTCTCGAAAACACAGTGAAATGCTACAGCCACAAATTACTCAATATTGCCAATGATTTACAACTAAAACTATCTAAAGAAGAACAAAATCTTTTGAAGAACTTAAGTAGTTACATTATCCAAGAAACCAGATACCCAGTAACACCTACTTCAACTGCTGAGTATTGTGAGAAAACAAATATAATTACATCATTCGTAGCCGATGATACTCAGTTCAACCTTGGAGCTAACTTATTTAATAATATTCGAAGAATTATTTTAGATATTGATGGTACGCGAGACAACACCAAATTCTATTGTCGAATGGAAATGGATGAAAATGGTTACATAATTTTTAGAGCTGGAGGTTCATTACCTCCGATATTTATCATTAAATATTGTGACACCCAAATAGCATCAGAACTAAATTCTCTGAGCCATATCAAAGTCTTGTTGTCACGAAAGAATAAAGAAGATATGACCATACACTCTCGCTTAATGGAGAAAACATGGGATAGCGCAATATTCTTTGTCGTAAATGAAAAGAAGGGGTTGAAGAGGGTCGAGTCTAAACAGTAAATATTTTCAATTAGCCGTCAGGCGTAATCGGACGTTCGCGTAAATGGATTCTCCCACCATAACGGTCACCCGCATTTCCCCTCCAGCTGGCTGCTGCTGACTCGCGGCAACAACCGCAATCAAAGCCTCTCGTTCGTCCGATTACGCTGCGCTAATCGAACCTACAGGGGGGTAATGAGCTGTTATCATTTGAGACAGTGCCCAGCGCCGCCACGCCCAAGAGGAAAGTCATGGATATACCTGCCGCCCCATCCCCCGCCATCTGCCAGCTGTGTCAGGAGAAAGCAGATCTCGACTTCGACTTCACCATGGCCTTCCAGCCCATCGTCGATTGCAGCCAGCGCACCATCTTCGGCTACGAGGCGCTAGTGCGGGGGATCAACAACGAACCCGCGCAGAGCGTGATTGCCCGGGTCAACGACGACAACCGCTACCGTTTCGATCAGCTGTGCCGGATCAAGGCCATCGCACTGGCCGCCCGCCTCGATATGCGGGGCATGCTGAGCATCAACTTTCTGCCCAATGCGGTCTACCGCCCGGAGCGCTGCATCCGCACCACCCTGCAGGCGGCCCGCGAGCATCTCTTTCCCATCGAGCAGATCATGTTCGAGCTGACCGAGGTGGGGCAGGTGCAGGATAGCCAGCATCTTCGCGGCATCGTCGATCACTATCAGGCGCTCGGCTTCAAGACGGCAATCGATGACTTTGGCGCCGGTTACTCGGGCCTCAACCTGCTGGCCGATTTTCACCCCAATATCGTCAAACTCGATATGCACCTGCTGCGCGGCATCGACCAGGACCCGACCCGACAAGCCATAGTGCGCCACTGTCTGGCGCTGTTTGCCGAGTTGCAGATCACCCCGCTGGCAGAGGGGATCGAGACCCGCCAAGAGATGGCCTGCCTGCGGGAGATGGGCATCAGCCTGATGCAAGGCTATCTGTTTGCCCGCCCCGGCTTCGAAACCCTGCCCGAGGTGGATTTCACCAGCCTGTAAGCCAGTCGGTCTGCCCTGCTCCCCTCAGCCCACTCCCGCCCGAATAAGAAAACGGACACCCAAGGGTGTCCGTTTTTATGTCATATCACCTTACCCCGAGGGGTTGTGTGCTGACGGTTTACAGATAGCTCTCATCGACGCCGATATGGGCCAGCGCAGCCAGCTCGAGCGGTGTCAGCTGGCTGGCGGAGTCGATCATGGTCGGCTCGCCACGGGCGGACCCGGGCAGTAGCAGCCGCTCCTTGAGCGCATCGGTCAGGCTGCCCACCAGATTGCCCATGCGGGTCAGGCGGGAGACCAGCACAGCCTCAGGGCTGCTTTCGCTATCGGCAAAGCCGGAGACCTGAGCCACCGCGAAGTCGCAGATAGCCCTGGCCCGATCACCAAAAGCCCCTTCCAGCTGTTGCAGCACCTGCCGCGCTTCGCTGGCGCCGAGACGCGCCACCGCCGCCTTCATGTTGTCACCATCAAAGCGCTGCCGCGCCCCGGCATCGAGCCGATCTTCCGGCTTGCCAGCGGTATGGTCAGCCCACGCCTGATCGCCCTGACTGGCAAACTGCATCAGACCGCCCAGCACCAACCGCTGGTTGGGGCGCGCCGAGGCGAGGCTGTCGAGGGCATGACCAAGGGCAGAGCCCTTGGCGTCGCTGCCGCTGGCCAGCGAAAGCGCCAGTGTGCGCAGGGTTTGCAGATCGCCACGGGTCTGCAATTTGGCCATGTGGGAACCATTGATGGAGCCATCGGCAATGTGTTGATGCAGGGCATTGAGATCGCTGCTGCTCAGGGTCACCTCGGTCGAGGTTTGATCCCGCAGCAGGTAGCTGGCCTGATAGCTGATAAGATCCAGCGCCAGCTTGTAGCCGGTGGCCGGGGTCTGGCGATCCATGGTGACCTGTTCGCGAGCAGCCCCTTTACTCTCACCGCTTTGGACGGGCGCCGCATCCGCAGTGGTGGTCGCGCTTTGCGCCGGTTCACCAGCGATTTCAGCTTTGACGGCCCGCTGCAGGTCGGCCACTTCACCCATCGCGGTGTGCAGCTGGCTCATCGCCTCTTGCAACAGTTCGGGAGTGGCGCTGGCGAGCAGCTCGCTCACCTTGCCTCCCACAGTGCCCCACTGCTGGAGCGGGATACCGGCGATGGGGCGTTCAAGTAACCCGGCTGCAGCAGTCTGACTCTCCTGCCGCATGGAACCATCCCGGATCCCGATCAGGGAGGTCGCCAGTGAGCGCAGGGCACCATTGCCGGTCGCCAGACGGGGATGATCCTGCCCCAATTGTTCGGCATTGATATTGTTCAGCTCGCTGGCCTTGTCGAGCCCGCCCAGGGTGAAAGGCAATGCCTGTTGCAGCAGCAACCTTTTTTGGTCAGCCTGCGAGAGGTTGTCTGTCACAGGAGTCTGTTGCGCCTTCGGCGCAGCGTCACTCTTGCTGCTCCCCAGCAGGTTGCCAATCCACTCTTTGATGGCCACAAACGGGCGGGCCAGCTGAGCCCCCAGTCGCGAGAGCAGCCCCTGCCCTTTCTGCGGTTCGCTGCGGTTGCCCAGCAGGATCGCATCTTGCCCGGTGGCGATCTGACGCGCCTCCAGCTGGCCCATCCGGCCAACCCCTGTGGTTGCATCACTGTGGTGAGCGACGGCCTGTGTGCCGACGGTGTTTGCTTGAATCTGCATGATGATTGTCTTCTTGTGATGTTTCGCCGCCAGTCTAGGAGAGGCCATCAACAGGGACTATCGGGATTGGTCGCGATTTTTGTACTGAGCGCGGCGTGCTATCTCGCTGACCGAAAAGCTAAAAAAAGAGAGCCACCATTAACAGTGCCGCTGGCGGTGACCTGCTCTAATGGCGCCATCATCAATCTGGAGCCATCAATGAACTCTCTTTATCACGCCGCCATCCACCAGCTGTTTCTCTCCCTCTCCCTGCCTGCGCCGCAACAGGAGGAGAGCGTCACCAGCCTGCAGATCGGCGAACTGACCTGTCACCTGACCGAACACCCGGCCGACTATCTGCTGATGTTTACCCGCCTCGACGCGGCCACCAGTGCTCAGGCGGCCGCCCAGAACCTCTTCAGTCAGGACCCGTGCAAACCGGTACTGGGTTTCGATACAGAGAGCCTGACACCGGTACTGTGGAGTCGTCAGCCCTTGCAGCAACTGGATCGCACCCAGATCCACCACCAGCTGGAACAGCTGGTGCACGCCACCAGCGAGATCAACAAAGGCCAGGACGGCACCATCCGGCCTTGAGCCATTGGTGTGACCACACCCCACGTCACCATAGATGGATAACTACACCTCTGGCCTGAGCAAACTGGGCAGCGGGCCCCCGGACTGGTATGGTTTTGCCATCAATTCATCAACG
This sequence comes from Aeromonas sp. HMWF015, assembly GCF_963878965.1. Taxonomy (NCBI): domain Bacteria; kingdom Pseudomonadati; phylum Pseudomonadota; class Gammaproteobacteria; order Aeromonadales; family Aeromonadaceae; genus Aeromonas; species Aeromonas sp. HMWF015. Next base: position 4,243 of record NZ_CAWNZT010000026.1, read on the forward strand.
ACCGAGATATCATGAAACGCAAAACCATGGCCCTGCTGCTGGGCACCCATCTGCTGGTCGCGGCGGCAGGCTTTGCCGCCGGTGTCTACACCCTGCCGATCCTGATCGCGCCACCCGCACCTGATACCGAGCAGGTAGCGGCCAACCAGCAGCAGGCGAGATTCCACGGCACCTTTCGCCGGGATCTGAAAGACAGCGATCGGCTGCACTGGGGGGAAGGCAAGGTGAGCATAGGGCCGGATGCCATCAGCCTGATGGGCAAGCTGGCCCCCGGGCCGGACTACCAGCTCTACCTCTCCCCCGAGTTTGTCGAGACCGAAGCCGATTTTGCCCGCCTCAAGGATCAGATGGTGCGAGTCGGGCCGGTGAAGACCTTCGACAACTTTATCGTGCCACTGCCCGCCACGATCGATCCGGCCCGCTACAGCAGCGTGATCGTCTGGTGTGAAACCTTCGGCCAGTTCATCACCGCCGCCCGTTATCAGGATCTGCGCCCGGAGCAGTAACCTCGCCCCAGACCCGCACCATGAAAAAGGGCTGACATCGCTGTCAGCCCTTTTGCTATCCGGCCCGCTCGTCATTAACGCTCCGGCTTGGTCATCTCCCGCAGCAGCTGATCGATGCAGCCCACTACCTGCTCTGAGTTCTGCTCGATTTCGCGATATAGAGCCTCCGCCTCTTCATGCTTGTGCTGGTTTTTCAGCTCGATAATCTGCTGGATCACCTGATGCAGTCTGGCGTGCGGGGCGGCGATCGCTCTGAAGGCGGGTTGATCGCCACAGCATGCCTGCCCTTCGCTGAAGTACCAGTGACCAAGGCGACACTCCTTGTCACTGACCGCCTCGCTGCGCGACAGCCCCTCCTGCCCATCCAGATAGGCACGCACCCGGGTCTTCCAGCCCATATGAGCGGCGCGGGCGCGACTCAGCACCATCCGCACGTTGGAACCATCCTGGAACTGCCCGGCCAGATCCCCCAGCTTGTCCACCAGGGTCGCCACATGGCTGGCGATATGGGCGGTATCCCGCGCCACCAGCGTGGTGGCCTGGGAGATCTCGTGGACGCTGACGATATTGCGGGTGATCTCGTCGCTCACCGACGACTGCTCCTCCGAAGCGGCGGCGATCTGGGTGTTCATGTCGCGAATGCTGTTGACCGCCCCCTTGATCCGGCCGAGGGCTTCTCCCGCCTGATCGGCCCGCTCTACCGACTCCCCCGCCCGCGAGACGCTGTGTTCGATCA
>NZ_CAWNZT010000026.1:5494-8485 GCF_963878965.1 Aeromonas sp. HMWF015
CTGCTCGATGGTGCCGCGGATCTCGGCGGTGGAGTGCTGGGTGCGCCCGGCCAGCGAGCGCACCTCGTCGGCCACCACCGCAAAACCACGACCCTGTTCACCGGCCCGGGCAGCCTCGATAGCGGCGTTGAGGGCCAGCAGGTTGGTCTGCTCGGCGATGGACTGGATCACCGCCAGCACCGAACCAATCTGCTCGCTGGCCTTGGCGACCTCTTTCACCGTGTTGCCCGCGCTGGCGATCTCCTCCGCCAGCTGTTCGATCATGTTGACGCTCTGCTGCACCACCTCATCGCCGGTGACCGCCTGATTGTCCGCTTCGTTGGCCGCTTCGGCCGCCTGTGCCGTGTTGTTGGCCACCTCGTGTACCGTGCTGGTCATCTCGGTCATGGCGGTGGCGAGCTGAGTGGTTTGTTCCTGCTGGCGCGTCATGCTGCCAAGGTTGCCGGCCGCACTGCGCGACAACCGCTCACTCTCGCCAGCCAGTTCGCCCAGTGTCGCGGTGAGCTGGCTGATGGTGTCGCGGATCTTGGCAACAAAGGCATTGAACGCCGACCCGAGGCGGCGGATCTCCTCCGGCCCCGCCACCGGCAGCTTGCTGCCGAGATCGCCGGAGCCATTGGCCAGCGCCTCCAGCGCCTTGACACTGTCGAGCAGCGGACGGCTAAGACGCGCCAGCAGCAGCACCAGCGCCACCGCAATCAGAGCGGTGCCAAGTAGCGCGATCATTACCATCTGCCAGCTCTGGCGTACCAGCGCGGCTGCAACCTCACTGTGATCACGCGCCAACTCGATCACCCCGACCGCCTTGCCGGAGAAGTCGTGCAACGGTGCCGCCATCACCAGAAAATCGCTCCCCTGCTGCTTGATGGTGGTGAAGCGGCTCTCTCCCGCCAATACCTCCTGATACCAGTCCACCGACTCACCAAGCATGGAGGTACCAGTCAGCATAACGGGCTTACCCTGTTCAAACAGATAGATGGCAAAGCGACTGTCCTTGCCCAGCAGATCGGCAAACAGCGAGGTGTCGAGGGCGCGGCCAAACTCCACCGAACCGACCGACTGACCATTGAAAGTGACCGGCACTACGCCGCGGATCCCGGTGCCACCCTGACCGGTCTCCAACCCGCCGACCGGTTGATGATTGCGGTTCACCTCGACCACTGCCAACCGTGTAGTAGAGAGGTCGTCGCCATGATTTGCGGGCTTGTGTACCCGATAAAGGGAAGTAGCCGGGGGAATGTGAAAGTGAAACTGCTGGATCCCCTGCGCTTTGAGGGCGGGCCAGAGCGGATCAAACAGATTGGCGAGGGTCTGCCAATCCTTGTCGGCCACCGCCTTTGCTGCATCCGGCCGCTGGGCGATCAGGGTCGCCGCCAGCACGGTTTCATGGCTGGTGTTTTTGATCACCGCTTCCACATTCTGGAGCTGGCTCCGCAGTGCAGCCTGCTCGGCCGCGAGCGCCCGCTGGCGATTTTCAAACAGATTAAAGGTAAGCAGCACCACGGCGAGCAATACGATGCCGCCGATTGCCAGCAGCGTGATCTGGTGACCCAGCTTGCGAGGGGGGAACATAAGACACCATCCTTGACAGTCAAACCCAACCTACAGGATGGAACGGTTAAGTCGGGAGTCCATCATAACTTAACCCTTTGTTGATATTGATCAAACGATTAACAAGCAAAATGCGAGGTGGGTCAAACGGGGGGAATATTCACTCACAAGGCCGAGATCGGCACTGCGAGCCACAGGTTGAAAGTAAACCGCCCATAAACAAAAACCCCCTCGTGACAGAGGGGGTTTTTCGTCTTGGCAACTGGTGCGGATTAACGCAACGGTTTGACCGAGCGACGGACAATCAGCTCGGGCTGTACCGTCATCGATTCCACTTCCAGCTCCTTGTTGCGGATCCGGCTGACCAGATGCTTCACCGCCAGCTGGCCCAGTTCGGCCTTCGGGTGGCGGATGGTGGTCAGCGGCGGGCTGGAGAAGCGCGCCATCTCCACATCGTCGTAGCCGATGATGGAGATATCGTCCGGCACCTTGACTCCCGCTTCCCAGGCAGCGCAAATCGCGCCGATCGCCATGGGGTCGTCGAAGGCAAAGACCGCAGTCGGACGAGGCTGCAGGGCCAGGATGCGCTGCATGGCATCGAAGCCGCTCTGGCTCTCGTAGTCCCCTTCAAAGACCTGTTCATCTTTAAGGGTCAGACCGTGCTCGCCCAGCGCATCACGCACCCCGTCCAGTCGCTGCTGGGTGGTCGGCTTGGAGAGCTGGCCAGTGATGCAGACGATGTCGCGGTGCCCCAGCTCCAGCAGATGGCGAACGGCCATGCGGGCGCCGATGCGGGCGTTGTCGTTGATGACGTTGGCGAAATCGCACTCCGTGCCCCAATCCAGTACCACCTGCGGCACGTTCTTGTGGATGCGCAGCATGTCGCGCAACGGGGTGTCGATATCGGTACCCAATACCAGCAGGCCATCCACCCGTTTTTCCATCAGCATTCTCAGGTAATGCTGTTGGCGAGGCGGCTGGTTTTCGGTGTTGCAGAGGATCAGGCTGTAGCCCTGTTCGAAGCAGTACGCTTCAACCCCTTGCACCACTTCTGCGAAGAAGGGGTTTACGCTGGTGGTCACCAGCATACCAATGGTCTTGGTCGAATTTATTTTAAGACTGCGCGCTACCGAGTTGGGCGCGTAGTTGAGTTCTGCCACCGCCTCAATCACTTTCTGGGTCGCGTCTTCGCTGACCCGCCGAGTGTGGTTGAGCACATGTGAGACGGTGGAGATGGATACGCCTGCGCGCGAGGCGACATCCTTGATAGTGGCCATCTCTGTCTCCTGACTGTCAAAGGCGGAACATTAGCAGATTTCCCGAATAAAGGCTTGGTTTTAACGAGCTCTGCCACGGAATTGTCAATGCCGGCTAATTTAGGCGCTCATTTCTGTTTGCGCAAATGGATTGTGGTCAAAATGGGAGCGCTGTCAGAGTAAA
>NZ_CAWNZT010000026.1:8495-20297 GCF_963878965.1 Aeromonas sp. HMWF015
TGTTAAGTCAACAAATCAAAATTAAGCTCTGATTAGCCGAAAATAACAGGTCATTTATTTCAAAATCAACCCATCCAACCCCCTCTGGTTAGTATCTTTAACAGCTTGTTATTGCCCCGTGAGGAATGATAGAACCATACCTATAGCCGGATGCACGGGATGTAGATCCGGAATGGCACACGGAAATGAAACAATCCACTGATTAAGGGACGAATCAATGCATAAGTTGAGCAAAATCACAGTTGGCGCAGCGGTTTCTTTGGCTCTGTTTGGATCGATCTCCATCGCCCACGCGGCAGACACCATCAAGATCGGTATCGCAGGCCCGGTCACCGGCCCGGTCGCCCAGTACGGGGACATGCAGTTCACCGGCGGCAAGATGGCGGTCGAGCAGATCAACAAGGCTGGCGGCATCAATGGCAAGCAGATCGAAGCGGTCGTCTATGACGATGCCTGCGATCCCAAACAGGCGGTGGCCGTTGCCAACAAGGTGGTGAACGACGGCGTCAAGTTCGTGGTCGGCCACCTCTGCTCCGACAACACCCTGCCCGCCTCCGACATCTATGAAGACGAGGGGATCCTGATGGTCACCCCCGCCTCCACCAACCCCAAGATCACCGAGCGCGGTTACCAGCTGACCCTGCGCACCATCGGCCTGGATAGCGATCAGGGCCCGACTGCCGCCAAGTACATCATCGAGCAGGTCAAACCCCAGCGCGTGGCCGTTATCCACGACAAGAAGCAGTATGGCGAAGGCATAGCCTCCAGCGTCAAAGCGGCGCTCGACAAGGCTGGCGTGAAAGTGGTGGCCTTTGAAGGGATCACCGCCGGTGACAAGGACTTCTCCGCCCTGATCGCCAAACTGCAGAAAGAGAACGTCGATTTCGTCTACTACGGCGGCTATCACCCTGAGCTGGGTCTGATCCTGCGTCAGGCTGGCGAGAAGGGGCTGAAAGCCAAGTTCATGGGCCCGGAAGGAGTGGGTAACAAGGATATCTCCGCCATCGGTGGCCCGGCTTCCGAAGGCCTGCTGGTGACCCTGCCGAACAAATACGATCTGGTACCTGCCAACGCCCCGCTGGTCGCTGCGTTCAAGGCCAAGGGTCAGGACTCCTCCGGCCCGTTCGTCTGGACTACCTATGCCGCGGTGCAAACCCTGGCAGCCGGTATCGCCAAGGCGGGTGAAGATGACCCGGCCGCCGTGGCCGCCGCCATCAAGGCCGCACCTATCGATACCGTGATGGGCCCCCTGACCTGGGCACCGAACGGTGACCTGAAAGGCTTCGAATTCGGTGTGTTCCAGTGGCACGCTGACGGTACTTCCAGCCAAGTCAAATAATCTGCCGATCGGGGGTGAGTACGCTCACCCCCTCCTCTCTTTGCGGGCAAGTACAGGGAACGCAGTATGTCCGAACACCTCCTCTATCTGGTTCAGCAACTGCTGAACGGATTAACCATAGGCAGCACCTATGCGTTGATCGCCATTGGCTACACCATGGTCTATGGCATCATCGGCATGATCAACTTCGCCCACGGCGAGGTGTACATGATCGGCTCCTATGTCGCTTTTATGGTGATGGCGGGGCTCATGATGATGGGCATCGACAGCACCTTTCTACTGCTGGGAGGCGCCTTCCTGGTCAGTATCATCATCACCGGCACCTATGGCTGGAGCATCGAGCGGGTCGCCTACCGGCCACTGCGTGGTGGCAACCGGCTGATCCCCCTCATCTCCGCCATCGGTATGTCGATCTTCCTGCAGAACATGATGCGGATGGCACAGGGCTCGCGGGATATCGCCATGCCCAGCCTGATCTCCGGCGGCTGGACCCTGGGGGGTGAGGATGGCTTTCAGGCCAGCCTCTCCTATATGCAGCTGATCATCTTCGTGGTGACTTTCATCACCATGCTGGCGCTGACCCAGTTCATCGGCCGCTCCCGCATGGGCCGCGCCTGCCGCGCCTGTTCGGAAGATATCAAGATGGCCAACCTGCTTGGCATCGACACCCACGTGGTCATCTCCATCACCTTCGTGCTGGGGGCCGCGCTGGCCGCCGTCGCCGGGGTGCTGCTCGGCATGTATTACGGCGTCATCAACCCCTACCTCGGCTTTATGGCCGGTCTGAAGGCCTTCACTGCCGCAGTGCTGGGCGGTATCGGCAGCATTCCGGGCGCCGTACTGGGCGGCCTGCTGCTCGGCGTGGTTGAAGCGCTCACCGCCGGTTATCTCAGCACCGAGTACAAGGATGTGATGGCGTTTGCCCTGCTCATTTTTGTGCTGCTCTTTATGCCCACTGGCATCCTGGGCCGTCCGGAAGTGGAGAAAGTGTGATGAAACATCAATTTATCCACGCCTGTATCGCCAGCCTGGTGCTGCTGGTGCTCTCTTTCTGGCTGCTCGGCTTCAAGCTGGAGACCGATGGCTCCAACCTGCAGGTAGTGAGCCGCCTCGATGTGTCGCTGGCCTGGCTGCTGGGGGGCGCCACCCTCGTTTTCTGGTTCCAGATGCTGCGCGGCCAGATTGCCAAGCTGTTTCAGGCCTCCATCAGCGGCTTCTCGGTCGGCTTCACCAAGCTGGTGCTGCCGAGCCCGGAAGAGGCACCCAAGCTCTATAACCTCACCGCCGTGCTGGTGCTACTGTTCGCAGTGAGCTGGCCCTTTATGGCCTCTCGCGGTGCCATAGATCTCGCCACCCTCACCCTGATTTACATCATGCTGGGGCTGGGACTGAACGTGGTGGTCGGCCTCGCCGGTCTGCTCGATCTCGGCTATGTCGGCTTCTATGCGGTCGGTGCCTACAGCTATGCCCTGCTCAACACCTACTTCGGACTGAGCTTCTGGGAGTGCCTGCCCATCGCCGGGCTGATGGCCGCTACCTTCGGCTTCCTGCTCGGTTTCCCGGTGCTGCGGCTGCGGGGGGACTATCTGGCCATCGTCACTCTGGGTTTTGGCGAGATCATCCGCATCCTGCTCAACAATATGACCACCCTGACCGGCGGCCCGAACGGCATCTCCGGCATTCCCAAGCCGACGCTGGGGGGGCTGGAGTTCAACCGCACTGTCAAGGATGGCGGCTTTGATACCTTCCACAACTTCTTCGGCATTACCTACAACGCCAACCACAAGGTGATCTTCCTCTACCTGATGGCGCTGGTGCTGGTGGTGGTGACCCTGTTCGTCATCAACCGCCTGCTGCGCATGCCCCTTGGCCGCGCCTGGGAAGCGCTGCGGGAGGACGAGATCGCCTGCAAATCGCTGGGGCTCAACCCCACCATCATCAAGCTGACCGCCTTCACCATAGGCGCCACCTTTGCCGGTTTCGCAGGCAGCTTCTTTGCCTCGCGGCAGGGCTTTATCAGCCCGGAATCCTTCGTCTTTATCGAGTCGGCCATCGTGCTGGCGATTGTAGTGCTGGGTGGCATGGGCTCGCAGATCGGGGTGGTGCTGGCGGCCATCGTGATGACGGTGCTGCCGGAGCTGGCCCGCGAATTCAACGAGTACCGCATGCTGATGTTCGGCCTCTTGATGGTGTTCATGATGATCTGGCGGCCACAAGGACTGCTGCCGATGACCCGTCCGCATCTGGAGTTGAAGAAATGAGTACACATCAGAAGTTAATGGAAGTCTCTGATTTGTCGATGCGCTTCGGGGGCCTGCTGGCCGTCAACGGGGTCAAACTGGATATCGACAAGGGCGAGGTGATCTCCATCATCGGCCCCAACGGCGCGGGCAAGACCACCATCTTCAACTGCCTGACCGGCTTCTACAGCCCGAGCGGCGGCACCATCCGCTACAAGGGTGAGGAGATCCAGGGGCTGCCCGGCCACCTCATCGCCCGCAAGGGGATTGTGCGTACCTTCCAGCACGTGCGGCTGTTCAAGGAGATGACAGCGGTGGAGAACCTGCTAGTTGCCCAGCACCAGCACCTCAATACCAGCTTTATCGCCGGTCTGTTCAAGACCCCGGCCTTCCGCCGGGCGGAGCAGGAGGGGCTGGAGCGGGCCGCCTTCTGGCTGGATAAAGTGGGCCTCAAGGATCTTGCTAACCGCGCCGCCGGTAATCTGGCCTACGGTCAGCAGCGCCGCCTCGAGATCGCCCGCTGCATGGCGACCCGTCCCGAGCTGCTGATGCTGGACGAACCGGCCGCTGGTCTCAACCCGAAGGAGACCGACGAGCTGGACGAGCTCATCATGAGCCTGCGGGACGAATTCGGGGTCTCGGTGCTGCTGATCGAGCACGATATGAAGCTGGTGATGGGCATCTCCAACCGCATCTTCGTGGTCAGCCAGGGCACTCCGCTGGCCCACGGCAAGCCGGATGAGATCCGCAACAACCCGGCAGTGATCAAGGCCTATCTGGGCGAGTCGTAAGGACAAAAAGATGTTAGAACTTCGCAACGTATCGACCCACTACGGCAAAATTCAGGCACTGCACGATGTCAGCGTCGAGGTGAAAGAGGGGGAAATCGTCACCCTGATCGGCGCCAACGGCGCCGGCAAGACCACCCTGCTGATGACCCTCTGCGGCGAACCCAAGCCCAGCAGTGGCTCCATCTGGTTTGAGGGGGAACAGATCAGCTCCCTCACCACCGCGCGCATCATGCGCAAGGATATTGCCGTGGTGCCGGAGGGGCGCCGCATCTTCGCCCGCCTGACGGTGGAGGAGAACCTGCTGATGGGGGCCTTCTTCGTCGACAAGGCCGAGCAGCACGGCCTGCTGGATCAGGTGTTCACCCTGTTCCCGCGCCTGCACGAACGGCTGGAACAGCGGGCGGGCACCATGTCCGGCGGCGAGCAGCAGATGCTGGCCATCGGCCGCGCCCTGATGAGCAAACCGCGCCTGCTGCTGCTGGATGAACCCTCGCTGGGGCTGGCCCCCATCGTCATCCAGCAGATCTTCGACACCATAGAGCAGCTGCGCCAGAAGGGGATGACCATCTTTCTGGTGGAGCAGAACGCCAACCAGGCGCTCAAGCTGGCCGACCGCGGCTATGTGCTGGAGAACGGCCACGTGGTGCTGCAAGACACGGGCGCCGCCCTGCTGGCCAACCCGGCCGTGCGGCAGGCCTATCTGGGAGGTTAACCCACTTAACCGCATGCCATATCCACAAGGGAGCCGCTGGCTCCCTTATCTTTTGTGGGGTTAGTTTGCGCCCAAGCTTGCGGTACACTGGCCCGTAATCAACCTATTCGCAGGACATCCCGATGGACCAGTTTGCCCATATCAATGCCCATGATGCCCACCAGAAACTGAGCGCGGGTGAAGCCCGTCTGGTGGATATTCGCGACCCGCAATCCTTTGAAGCGGCCCACGCGGTCGGCGCCTTCCACCTTACCAACGGCACGCTGGTGCGCTTTATGAATGAAGTGGATTTCGATACCCCGGTCATCGTGATGTGCTACCACGGCAACAGCAGTCAGGGCGCCGCCCAATACCTGCTGCAACAGGGTTATGACGAGGTCTACAGCATGGATGGTGGCTTCGAAGCGTGGCGCCGGGAATTTCCCACCGAGGCAGGCGAGGCATGATCCAGCTGCTGGTGCTCGACAATGCCCGCATGGCGCAGGCGCTGGTGGACTATCTGGCGACGCTGGGCATCTCCTGCGAGCTGACCCAGTCCGAGCTGGGGGTCACCATCTGGCTGGCGGACGAGCAGCGCCTCGCGCAGGCCCAGCTGGAGGTGAAGCGCTTTCTGGCCGAGCCGGGCCACCCGCGCTACATGGAGGCCTCCTGGCAATCCGGCCGCGCCGATGCCCGCATCGACTACAGCAAGGGGATGACGGACCCCATCACCGACTTCCTCCATCAGGCGGGGCCACTGACGCTGGTGGTGATCATCGCCTGTCTCGCCATCTACGGGATCGAGGCCATCGGCCTGCCAATCTACGATGAACTGGCATTCCACCCGACGCTGGCCCAGTTCACCGACTGGCAGGCGTGGCGTTATTTCACCCCCGCCCTGATCCACTTCTCGGTGCTCCATCTGGTATTCAACTTGCTCTGGTGGTGGTATCTCGGCGGCCAGATCGAGCAGCGCCTCGGCAGCGGCAAGTTGCTGATCCTGCTGCTGGTGGGCGCTGCCCTGCCCAATATCGCCGAGTTCTTCGCCAGCGGCCCGCTGTTTGGCGGCCTCTCCGGCGTGGTCTATGCCCTGCTCGGCTACTGCTGGCTGCGCAGCAAGCTGCAACCGGCCTGTGGCCTGACTCTGCCACCGGCGCTGATGGGCTTTATGCTGTTCTGGATGGTGCTCGGCTTCTTCGACATGCTCGGCACCAGCACCGCCAACATCGCCCATCTGACCGGTCTGCTGGTCGGCCTGCTGCAAGGCTGGCTGGATCGCAACCACCAGCCGACCTGATTTTTCAGCAGTTGCAGAAACGAGAACGCCGCCCCGAGGGGCGGCGTTTTTTTACGCGATGGGCAGTTACTGCTTGATCAGGGTGTCATCGGTTACCTTGACCGCCGCACCGCCACTCATAAAGAAGCTGGCGAACTGGGTCTGGATCTCGGTGGTAACCGCGCCAGCCTGATCGAAGTTCTCGTCAGGAGCCAGCAGCGAGCTATGGCCCCCTTTCAGGAAGCGCGCAGCATGGTGACCCGCCGGGAGCACGCCGGAACCCTTCAGCTCTTGCAAACCCAGCACACGGAACAGCGGCTCGGTGCCACCCAGCGGCGCAGAGGCGATGCTGTTGGGGATCACCTGATCCGGCAAGCTGAGCGCACCATCGCCAACAATTTCGGTGGCGAACAGCGGGAAGCTCTTGGCGACGCCACTGCCCAGATTGATCGGGTCCGCAGAGTCCAGCACTGACTGGGCGGCAAAGGTATAGCTCTGCAAGGTGCTCGCTGCACCCGCCTGCGTGGCCGCATCCAGACTGGGCAGGAACTCGTTGACGAAGCAAGTGGCGGCAGCCGTTTTGCAATTCGGTGCATAGGCGGTAAAACCCGCTTTCAGCGCCGGACTGCCCGAGGTAAGCACGCTCATCTTGATGGTCGGCCCGAAGCTCGGCGAGTTGAGCAACAACGGCGCGATGCCGCCACCCGGCATCGCCAGACCACCGGTATCGAACTTGAACAGGGCATCAGCCTGAGCACTGCCGGTGGTCTGGTTGGCTACCGCCAGCAGATTGGCCCCGGTAATGGCACCGAGTGAGTGACCGAGGAAGTGAACTTTCAGACCGGCACCACCCAATTGGCCACCCAACCCCTTGGCATTGGCCAAACCGACAGCAAGTCGCAGCCCCAGCAGATCGGCCACGCTCTGTTTCAGGTTGTCCCGCGCCACCGTCAGATAGCCCAGATTCAGGTAGGGAGTCGGGTTCTCGGAGGTGGTGACGGTATCCGTGCTGCCACTCAGGGCATAGCCACGCTCACCGTGCAGCGGATGATCGATCACTACCACAGCGACGCTCTTGCTGGCAGTGGCGCCAGCGCCGATCTGGCCCAGTGCCAGCGCATAGGCGTTCTCCTTGATGGAGGTGACCCCGTGCTGATAGATGATCACATCGGTGACATTGGCCAGCGGCCCAGCGGCAAAGATCCGCAGCGGTACCGATTGTACTTCGGTCAGGGTCGGCAGCGGGTTGAAACGGCCGATATTGCGCTCGGCATCCAGCGGCTTGCCACCGGAGGTGAGGGTCACACCGATCAGCTTGCTCGCCTCGCTCAGCAGTTCACTCTGACGGCTCGGGTCGGCGATCAGCTCACCCAGCAATGCCGGGTCCACGCCCGCCCCGACCAGCCCACCGATCACCTCGCTATCACCCGCTTTCAGCGCGTTGGCGATGGCATAGAGGCTGGGAATGGCGCCGTGCCAGGATTGGGTCTTGGCCTTGTCCCATGAGCCAGCTATCGCCGGAGTAGAGAGGAAGTAAGGGAGTTTGACCGAACCGGTGTAGACATTGGTCGCTGCAGCTACACCACCTAGTGTGGGATTTGCCGCCACAGCGGCAGCAATTGCATCACGATCTTTCTGAGGCAAAAATGGCTCGTTCGCCAACTGGGTCAGGAAGGGTACACCGTTGTTGAGGCCATTAATCGTATAGGTCCCCGGCAAGCTGGTATTGCCCCTGGCGTCCTGTTTCCACAGCGCCGCGGCGTCCAGACTCGGGCTCTGCAACACGAACGCTGCGGCACTCTTCACTGCCAGCAGCACATCGGCACCAGATTGGGTGGCAAACCAGTCGGAGAAGATCACCCGATCGCTGGTGATCCCGGTGGCCGCCTTGAACAGACCTTCCTGCAGCGAGATCAGGCCGTTAATGGTCTGCTCCTGAGTGGTTGCGCCTGCTGTCGATTTGAAGCTGCTGTAATCGCCGCCCGCCTTGAGCGGAGTGCCACGACTGTCCTTGAGTGCATCGGTCGCCACGATCATGTAGTAAGAAGAGGGATTGAGCGGCTTGAGCGGAACCAGATTGAGCTTGCCGTCCCCGCCAGTGACCACAAAGTCGGTCCCATAAACCAGTGGCTTGCCGCCCTTGACTCCGTTGGGTTGCAGAGTGACAGGATCCAGCGTGAGCTCGAGCAGGTAGAGGGGCGCAACGGCAGAGGCATACTCGCTGGCCGCCGGTGCCGGCACAGAGACACCGGTCACGGTCGCCGGTACCAGCTGGACGGGTTGGGTGGTTGACCAGCCATCCAGAGTGGAGAGGGCAGATACCGGGTTCGACAGATCAGCAGTTTCTGTCGAAAACTTCAGGGTACCGTCGCTGGCACGGGGGGCCAGCACGCTCGGTCGAATACCGCTGGCGCCACTCAAGGCATAATCGAGGGAGCTGGTGGTGTCTCCCTTGTTGTCATCTCCACCACATCCGGCCAGCAGGGCGCTGACAACAGCTGCATAAATTAGCTTCTTCTTCATTTTTTATTCTCTTTTTATAGGGTTGTTATCCATCACAAGCCAACGGGGTCATCACGACCTCGACTGCAAAACGTTAACATAAAACCAACACCAAATAAGACTCATGCCGGACAGTTCTGGCTCAGCTTTGTGGTGCATGTCATGGTTTCAGGTTAACAAAGGGGCGCAAGGGTAGCAGTTGTAGCCCCATCACCAGACCCGACCAGCCAGCGGGCACCATCACGACTAAAAAGCCGCCGCGATCTCGGCAAAGTGAGGGAATTGTCGGTAGAATGTCCGCCAACGCTTAAGGAGGACATCATGATCGACCCGAAGAAACTGGAAGAGATCGCCAAGCAGGTGCACAACTCACTGCCACCCGGCATTCGCAGCATGGGTGAAGAGGCCGAGAAGAAGATGCGTCAGGTACTGCAAGCCCAGCTGGGCAAGCTTGACCTGGTCAGCCGCGAAGAGTTCGACGTGCAGACCAAGGTGCTGTTGCGTACCCGTGAAAAACTGGCCGCCCTCGAAAGCAAGCTGGCTCAGCTCGAGCAGCAGCTCGGCGCCAAAGGCGAATAACGAAAACCCCAGCTCGGCTGGGGTTTTTGCTTTGTATTGAACCTGTAAAAAACATCACACCTGAAGCAGATACCAGGCCCGCTTGCCGCGTGCCTTGGCCTCATACATGGCACGGTCGGCAACCTCCAATGCCTGCCGGAAGCTCAATGGCTCCTCCTCCCACAGGGCGATGCCGATACTCAGCCCCACCCGTTGCGGGCAACCGGGTTTGGGCACATAGCCGTGCATCCGGCTGATCAGGGCGTCAGCCAGCTGCGCCAGGCCATGGCTCGACACATCCCGGTGCAGATGCACCACAAACTCGTCGCCGCCGTAACGGCCGCATAGTGCCGAGCCCGGCATGATAAGGCGCAACCAATCCGCCATCTGCTGCAACACCAGATCGCCGCAGGCGTGCCCCAGCTGGTCATTGATCCCCTTGAAATCATCCAGATCGATAAAGAGCAGCGCCCCCGCCCCTTGCGGCTGTAGCTGGGCAAACGCCTTGCCAAACCCCTGCCGGTTGAGCAAGCCGGTCAGCGCGTCGCTGTTGGCGCGCTCCGCCAGTCGCTGCTCATAAGCCTTGCGCTGGGTGATATCGATATGGGAGCCCATGATCCGCAGCGGCTTGCCATCGCCATCCCGACCGACGACCCGTCCCCTATCCCACAGCCAGGTAACCTCGCCTTGCGGATTGATGGTACGGTATTCGGCTTCATAGAAGGGGGTTTTGCCCTCAAGGTGGGCAAAGTAGCTGCCCATGGCATGGGCGCGATCGTCGGGATGGAGCTTGGCGCTCCACTGATCGAAATGAGGGGCCATGTCACCGGCCTGAAAGTTCTGCAGATTGAAGACCCGCAGCTCGCCGGTGGGAATGGTGCCCTGCCAGAGACAGATGCCGGTGCCATCGAGGGCGGCATTGAGCTTCTCCTGCAACAGGCCGTTTTCATGCTTCAAAGCGGCGATCTCTGCCTGCAAACGGGCCATTTCACCGCCATGAGGGGACGGGATCAGCGTTGCGACCCGCTCGACAGAGCCGGTATCTCCCCTGTCATCCTCCGCAGATGCCCTGCCCTCTTCACTCAACACTGCGCCTCCTTGTGCTTGCTCTATGGATGATCTTGTCAATCCCTCACAAAGATGCCATCAGCTACGTTTGATTAGTAGCTATTCATAGTCAAAATATTGAAAAATAATGGGATAACGCCGCGATAATCCAACCATTCAGGGCGATCCGGTACTGCGGCAGCCACAAAAAAAAGCCCCCGGCAAAACCGGGGGCTGCGTCATCCAGGCGGGGATCCTGTCAGATAAATTCGTAGGCATCACCAAAGATGCGCTCCGGCTCGGCGCCGAGGATCTTGAACTCCTCCCGCGCGGCACCCGCCATCTCGAAACGGCCGGCGACATAGATGTCGTAGTCGTGGAGGCTGACGAAGTCATCCATGATCGCCTTGTGCACCAGCCCGCTCTTGCCGGTCCAGTCAGCCTCAGGCTCCTGCACCACCGGAATAAAGGTGAGCGGTGCATAGTCACGCTCCCACTGCTGCATCTGCTCCAGCTCATAGAGCCAGTGAGCCTGACGCACACCCCAGTAGAAGAACACCGGACGCTTGCTGCCCGTGTCGATCAGGTACTCCAGAATGGAGCGGGCGTAAGAGAAACCGGTGCCGCCCGCCATCAGGATCAGCGGACGGGGGGATTCATCGCGCAGGAACGCCTTGCCAGCCGGCAATTCGACCTCGATCTCCCCCTGCTCGCGCATGCGGGCCAGCACCTGACCGGCGTAGGCGTTTTCGGGAGTGGCACCAATTTGCAGCTCCAGCACGCCCGGGCGGGTCGGCGAGTTGGCGATGGAGAAGGGGCGCTTGTCCGAATCGCTCATCACCACCAGCAGATACTGGCCCGGCTTGAAGCTGATCGCTTGCTGCGGCGCCAGGGCCACATGCCAGATGGTGTCGACATATTCGCGCAGTTCCTCTACGCGGCATTTGATACGTTGCATTCTTGTCCTTGTGGCGGGCTCGCTCGGCCCGCTTCGCTCATTGTTTCACTATGGAGTGACGACCAGCAGCCCTGGCCCCGTCAGTCGAGAATACTCAAATCAGTGCGGATCGCATCACTTTTTGCAGCAAAGCTGTCATGTTTGCCTCATCCGAGGATATTGAGCTCATCCCAGATGGCATCAACCTTCTGCTTCACCGCCTCATCCTGCACTATGGGCTGACCCCACTCCCGATTGGTCTCGCCCGGCCACTTGTTGGTGGCATCCAGCCCCATCTTGGAGCCGAGGCCGGAGACCGGCGAGGCGAAGTCCAGATAGTCGATCGGCGTATGCTCGATCAAGGTGGTGTCCCGTGCCGGGTCCATCCGGGTGGTAATGGCCCAGATCACATCCTTCCAGT
>NZ_CAWNZT010000026.1:20377-38761 GCF_963878965.1 Aeromonas sp. HMWF015
GCTCAAGATAGCCTTCCAGCACGATCTCGGCGCTGGCGGGCACCTCCAAATCGCAGCTGATGGCCTTGATCACCTCGGTACGGCTGCCGCGCAGCAGACCGGCAAAGGCATATTCGGAGAGAGTATCCGGCACCGGCGTCACCGCGCCGAGAATGGTCGCGGGATCGGCACCGAGTGCCACCACCACCGGGAATCGCTCACCGGGATGGGCCTCCTGCCACTCGCGAAAATCGATGGCACCGCCACGATGATCGAGCCAGCGCATAATCAGCTTGTTTTTGGCGATCTTCTGCTGGCGATAGATGCCGAGGTTCTGGCGCTTCTTGTAGGGGCCACGGGTGATGGTGAGGCCCCAGGTGACCAGCGGCGCCACATCGCCGGGCCAGCAGTGCTGGATCGGGATCAGGTCGAGATCGACCGCATCTCCCTCCTGCACCACCTGCTGGCAGGGGGCGGAAGAGAGGCGCTTGGTCGGCATGTTGAGCACCTGCTTGAAGATCGGCAGCTTCTCCATCAGCTCCTTGAATCCCTTGGGCGGCTCGGGCTCCTTGAGATAGGAGAGCCAGACCCCGACCTGACGCAGGGCGTCCACATCGGGCTGGCCCATGCCCATGGCAACCCGATCCGGGGTACCGAACAGGTTGGTCAGCACCGGCATGGTGTAGCCTTTGGGATTTTCGAACAGCAGAGCCGGGCCACCCGCACGCAGGGTGCGATCGCTGATCTCGGTCATCTCCAGATAGGGATCTATCTCGCGGGTGATGCGCTTGAGTTGTCCGTTTTGTTCCAGCTGCGCGATGAAATCACGCAAATCCTTGTATTTCATGCAAGTTCCCAACCGGGTTCAGGAGGTCACGCATTATAACCCTGGCTGCCCATCGGGTGTACCCGAATCGGGCAGCAGACTCGGTGCAATGGGTGGCATGTCACGCTGGCCAAGGCGTCTGGCCAGTGCAGAGAGCAGCTGGGGCTCGTCCACCTCCATCAACAGGCCGGCCACCAGCGCCCCGTATTGGCGGTTGGAGAGTTCCGCCAGCAGGTATTTCTGGGCCTGCGGCGGCAAGGGGGAGAGCGCGCTCAGCTGGCGCAGGGCGGCCCCCTTCAACCCCTCGTTGCCACTGGCGGCAATCAGCAGATCGCTGGCAGCACTGCCGTGATGGAAGCGGTTGATGGTAGAGAGTGCACGCAGCGCATCCTGATCTGCCGGCCGCCGCCACAGCATGCCATAGAGCGCCGGTTCCCCGGTGCGCTGCAACAGATGGAACAACAGGTGATTATCGGGCAGATAGATATTCTGGCTGGCCAGCGCTTGCGCCTCCCGCATCCAGATCGGCTGCGGCAAGGTGTCGAGGGCCAGCAACAGGGCTTGCTGCTGCATGGCGAGATCGGGGTTACTGCTGTAGTAGATGGACTTTAGCTGGAAGCTGCCCTGGGCAAGCTGCTGCCGATAGCGCTGCATCAGTGATTGCAGCTGCCACTCCCCCAGCAACTGACGGGCCTGCGCGGCAAAATCATAGACAGGTTGCTGCACCAGAAAACCGTCGACCTGCTGCTCCATGAGCCACTCGGGGGCCTTGTCGGCCTGAGCCTCGACCCATTGTTGCAACGCAGGAGATGCAGGGGTGGTAGCTGGAATATCCCGCAGCAGCTGCAACAGCAGGAACTCCCGCCGCTCGCGACTCAGGGTCGCCAACAGGGAGTCGATGGCTGCAAATTGCCCCTCCTGCAGACGGCCCGCCAGATAGCGTTGGTGCGTCTGCAACGTCTCGGCTGTCACCGCGACCGGTGCACTCTGCGCGCAGGCTGGCATTGCACTCAGCAACCCCAGCAATAACCAGAAAACAGGCTTCATGACGTCTCCATCCATGTGACATCGGGATCTCATACTACTAGGGCGACCGGAAAACAGATAAACAAAAACCGCGACCAGGGCCGCGGTTTCGTCATTTTCTGACCGGACTTACTTCTGCTGGCGCCGCATGGCGTCGAAGAACTCGTCGTTGGTCTTGGTCATCGCCAGCTTGTCGATGAGGAATTCGATACCGTCGATTTCGCCCATCGGGTGGACAATCTTGCGCAGGATCCACATCTTCTGCAGCTCGTCACCTGAGGTGAGCAGCTCTTCTTTACGGGTGCCTGAGCGGGTGATGTCGATAGCCGGGTAGACACGCTTCTCGGCAATCTTGCGCGAGAGGTGCAGTTCCATGTTGCCGGTACCCTTGAACTCTTCGTAGATAACCTCGTCCATTTTGGAACCGGTATCGATCAGCGCGGTGGCGATGATGGTCAGGCTGCCGCCCTCCTCAACATTACGCGCGGCGCCGAAGAAGCGCTTGGGACGGTGCAGGGCGTTGGCGTCCACACCACCGGTCAGTACCTTGCCGGATGACGGGATAACAGTGTTGTAGGCGCGAGCCAGACGGGTGATGGAGTCCAGCAGGATCACCACATCTTTCTTGTGCTCGACCAGACGCTTGGCCTTCTCGATCACCATTTCGGCAACCTGAACGTGACGGGAAGCAGGCTCGTCAAAGGTGGAAGCGATCACTTCACCTTTTACCATGCGTTGCATCTCGGTCACTTCTTCCGGACGCTCGTCGATCAGCAGAACGATCAGTTCACAGTCCGGGTGGTTGTAGGCGATGCTCTGGGCGATGTTCTGCAGCAGCATGGTCTTACCGGCCTTGGGCGGCGCCACGATCAGGCCACGCTGGCCTTTACCGATGGGGGAAGCCAGGTCCAGTACACGGGCGGTAATATCTTCGGTAGAGCCATTACCCCGTTCCATACGCAGACGTTCGTTGGCATGCAGGGGGGTAAGGTTTTCAAACAGGATCTTGTTGCGGGAGTTTTCCGGACGGTCGTAGTTGACCTCATTGACCTTGAGCAGTGCGAAGTAGCGTTCGCCCTCTTTCGGTGGCCGGATCTTGCCGGAGATGGTATCGCCGGTACGCAGGTTGAAGCGACGGATCTGGCTCGGGGAGACGTAGATATCGTCAGGGCCTGCCAGATAGGAGCCGTCTGCACTGCGCAGGAAGCCGAAACCATCGGTCAGGATTTCCAGCACACCGTCGCCAAAGATATCTTCACCGCCCTTGGCGTGCGCCTTGAGGATTGCAAAAATAATATCTTTCTTGTGCGCCCGAGCCAGATTTTCCAACCCCATGGATTCGCCAAGCTTGACCAGCTCGGACACAGGAGTGTTCTTTAATTCAGTCAGATTCATAGTGGTGAAAGTCTGTAAGCAAGGATTGAAATGAGGAGACAGTCTGCTGGATTGATGCTGATCGGATTTGATTGCCAGGCTGTGGTTAGCAAAGAGTCAGGCAAAAAGGTTAGCAAACGAGCGATAAACTAGCACCAATCGGGATGAGCGTCTAGGTGATAAAACACAAGGAGCGCATTATTGCAATGCGCTCCTCTTTAATTATTACAGGTTGCCGTCCAGGAACTCTTTCAGCTGAGTCTTGGACAGTGCACCGACCTTGGTCGCTGCCACTTCGCCATTCTTGAACAGCAAGAGGGTCGGGATACCACGAATGCCGTACTTGGGCGGAGTATCAGAGTTATGGTCGATGTTCAGTTTGGCTACGGTCACGCGACCTTCGTACTCTTGGGCAACTTCTTCCAGGATCGGGGCAATCATCTTGCACGGACCACACCACTCGGCCCAGAAGTCGACCAGAACGGCGCCATCGGCTTTGATTACATCTGCCTCGAAGCTGGCATCGCTCAGCTGAACAATCTTGTCACTCATCTCCAACTCCAGTCAGTAATTAAGGCTTTATTGACATATCAACAAAGGCAATAGTTGCCCTATTTGAAATGATCCTGTTTATTATTGCAAGCCTAACCTGATAACCTACCGCCATGAGCAAAACACACTTAACGACCGACAAATTCGCCCAAATGGGCCTCGAACCCGAAGTTCTGGCTGGTCTGGAATCAAAGGGATTTCACTATTGCACGCCCATCCAGGCACTGTCTCTGCCACTGCTGGTAGAAGGTCATGACCTCGCCGGTCAGGCCCAGACAGGAACCGGCAAGACCATTGCCTTCCTGGCCGCGACATTCAACTATTTGCTGACTCACCCGCTGACCAAGCCCCGTCTGGTTAACCAACCCAGAGCCATCATCATGGCACCCACCCGGGAACTGGCAGTACAGATCTATAACGATGCCGACAGCATCGCCGCTTCTACCGGCCTGAAACTCGGCCTCGCCTACGGTGGCGAAGGTTACGACAAGCAGCTGGCCGTGTTGGAGCAGGGCGTCGACATCCTGATCGGCACCACCGGCCGCATCATCGACTACTTCAAGTCCAAGGTGATCGATCTGAGCAACATTCAGGTCGTGGTACTGGACGAAGCGGATCGCATGTTCGATCTGGGCTTCATCAAGGACATCCGCTTCCTGTTCCGCCGCATGCCGCCCGCGACCGAGCGTCTGAGCATGCTGTTCTCCGCCACCCTCTCCCTGCGTGTGCAGGAGCTGGCCTACGAACACATGAACCACCCGGAACATGTGCAGGTAGAGCCGGAGCAGATGACCGGCGTGCGGATCAAGGAGGAGCTGTTCTACCCCTCCAATGAAGACAAGATGTTGCTGCTGCTCTCCCTGATGGAAGAGGAGTGGCCGGAAAAAGCCATCGTCTTCGCCAACACCAAGCACGTATGTGAAGACGTCCATGCCTGGCTGGAAAACGACGGCCATCGCGTCGGTCTGCTGACCGGTGATGTGCCACAGAAGAAGCGGATGAAGATCCTCGAGGATTTCACCAAAGGTGCGCTCGATATTCTGGTCGCCACCGACGTGGCCGCCCGTGGTCTGCACATCCCTGACGTGACCCACGTCTTCAACTATGACCTGCCCGACGACGCCGAAGACTATGTACACCGTATAGGTCGTACCGGTCGTGCCGGCAAGAGCGGTCACTCCATCAGCCTGGCCTGTGAAGACTATGCCTTCAACCTGCCGGCCATCGAGGAGTACATCCACCACGCCATTCCGGTCAGCAAATATGATCGCGAAGCGCTGCTGGATGACGTGACCCCGCCGAAACGGGTGTTCCGCAACCGTCAGCCGGTGAACCGCAACATGCGGGATCGTCAGGGCGGTGGCAACAGCAACAACCGTCGTCGTCCGCCGCGCAAGAGCTAAGGACAGGCCCGTTGCACAACTCGCCTCTCTATGCCGCCATCGACCTCGGCTCCAACAGCTTTCATATGCTGGTGGTGCGCGAGGTCGCCGGTGCCCTGCGCACCGTCGCCAAGGTCAAGCGCAAGGTTCGCCTCGCAGCCGGGCTCGATCCGGAATTTCGTCTCAGCCGTGCCGCCATGGAGCGGGGCTGGGACTGTTTGCGTCTGTTCTCCGAACAGTTGCAGGACATTCCGGCCGACAATATCCGGGTGGTGGGCACGGCCACACTGCGCCTTGCCACCAACGTCGACGAGTTCCTCAGCGAAGCGGAACGGGTACTCAACCACAGCATCGAGATCATCTCGGGCGAGGAAGAGGCCAAGACCATCTATGAAGGGGTCTCCTGGACCTCTGCCGGGGAAGGCAATCGACTGGTGATCGACATCGGCGGCGCCAGTACCGAACTGGTGATCGGCGAACATAGCGAAGCAAAACTGCTCAACAGCCTGCACATGGGCTGCGTCACTTGGCTCAATAATCACTTTGGTGATGGCGAGCTCTCCGAAGCCCGTTTCGAGCAGGCGATTGCTGCCGCCAAGGCGGTACTGGAGAAGGTGGCGGAAGATTACCGCATCCTCGGCTGGCGCACCTGTGTCGGCGCCTCCGGCACGGTACAGGCGCTGCAAGAGATCATGCTGGCGCAAGGGAAGAGCGAACGGGTCACCCTGCCGAAACTGCAGGAACTGATGGGTCAGGCCATCGCCTGCGGCAAGCTCGACCGGCTGCAACTGGAAGGGCTGGCGGCCGAGCGGCTGACCGTGTTCCCCTCCGGCCTCGCCATCCTGATTGCCATCTTCGAAACCCTCGATATCGAGAGCATGACCCTCGCGGGTGGCGCCCTGCGTGAAGGACTGATCTACGGTCTGCTGGGCAACAATCATGACTGTGATGCCCGAGATCGTACCGCCGACAGCCTGATCAGCCGCTATCAGCTGGATAAAGAGCACGCCGAACGGGTGCGCGATACCGCTGTCGAGGCGTTCAACCAGCTGCAACCGGCCTGGCGACTCTCCAAACGCTACGGTCGTCCGATCTTGCGTTATGCCGCCCTGCTGCACGAGATCGGCCTCTGTATCGAATACAAGAAGGCGCCGCAACACGCCGCCTACATCATCGACAACATCGACATGCCGGGCTTTACCCCTGCGCAAAAGAAGCTGTTGTCGGCCCTGCTGTTCAACCAGCGGGACGAATTCAAGCTGGAACCACTGGAGAAACAGGGTGCCGTCACCGGTCGTCAGGCGATCCGGCTGGCCCGTATCCTGCGCATCGCGCTGATCCTCTGCATGCGCCGTACCCAGGGCACAGTGCCCAGCTTCACCCTGCAGGCAGAAGAGGAGTCACTGACCCTGACCCTGCCCAAGGGCTGGATGGATGAACACTACCTGCGTGCCAGCGAGCTGCGCTTTGAAGTGGAACGCCAGCAGAAGATGGGCTGGCCGACCCGCGTACAGGAAGCCTGACTCAGCGACCTGCCTGTTTTGGAGCCGATCATGCCGGATTATCAACCCATCAGCTGCGATCTCTACGACTGGCTCGAAATTGCCGCCAGCTGGCAACTGCCGGTGACCCTCACCAGCCGCGATGGTCGCCAGCGGGATGACAAGATCCGCACTATCGAAGCCAGCGAAGGGGTCGAGTATCTGTTGCTGCACAGTGGCGAGCGGCTCAGTCTGGCAGAACTGGCGACCCTGCGCCTGAACTGGCAAGGGGAAGAAAAGCTGATCCGCTTCGCGCCAACCAACTGAATCTAATACGAAAAAGGAGGGCCAACATGACGTTGGCCCTCCTTTTTGCATCTGCGGCTCGCACCGGCCGTTAACTCGCCGCCAGCGCCGCCATCACATAGACATCGAAGCGGTTGCTCTTGGTCTCGATGGCCATGCTGGGCTTCTGTTCATTGAGCCAGCCGGCGTAGTCGGGCCGCTTCACCACCACCCGCTTATCAGCCATCTTGAGGGCAGCCGGCAACAAGGCATCCGCATCGAGATCCGGCCCCACCAACGACTGGAACACCCGCATCTCCTTTTTCACCAACGCTGACTTCTGCTTGTGAGGGAACATGGGGTCGAGGTAGATCACCTCGGGCCGCTCCGGCAACGCCAGCAGGTTGTCCACCGCCGGGCCTTGCAGCAGGTGCATCCGCTCGTTGACCCAGGGGCCAATCTCGGGATCCTGTGCCGCCCGTGCCAGCCCATCCTGCAACAGAGCGGCCACCACAGAGCTGCGTTCGATCAGGGTCACCTTGCAACCGAGAGAGGCGAGTACGAAGGCATCGCGCCCCAGCCCGGCAGTGGCATCCACCACGGTCGGAGTGGCTCCGGCCTTCAGCCCCACCGCCTTGGCGATGGACTGGCCGCGACCGCCGCCAAACTTGCGGCGATGCGCCACCGCCCCTTCCACGAAGTCCACATAGACAGCTCCCAGCTTGGGCTCATCCAGCTTGCGCAGCTCCAACCGTTCCGGGGTAAACACCAGGGCAAACTGGGGAAGGTCGAGCAGGGCAAGCTGGCTGGCCAGCGCGTCTGCCTGCGCGGCCTTGGTGGGGTCTTCGAGGAGGATTTGCATGGTCTTTGGATGCGTTCTAAGTTCAGTGAACCGAGTGTACCACAGCCCCTTCAAGTCGCTGTAGGGAGGAAATCCCATGAACCTGTTCATTGCCCTGCTCCTCGCCGCCCAGAGCGGCACAAACCTGAAGGTCTGCGGCGTAGACTGGCCTCCCTTTTCCTATGCCGAACAGGGCAACCTGAAAGAGGGCATTTCGGTGGAGATACATCAAGAGGTGGCGCGCCGCCTTGGCATGAACCTCACCCTGCTTGAACTGCCTTGGGGACGCTGCGAGCAGTATGTCAGCACCCAGCTGGCGGATGGCATTCTCGACAACGCCCCTCTCCCCGGTTGCTATCACTCTGACCTTGCCACCGCCTTCTATCCTCTGGCCGCCTATGTACGTACCGACAGTCCGTTACAGAACTTCTCGTGGGAGATGGCCAAGGAGCTGAAAGTAGGGATGGTCAGGGGGTATGACTATACGGCCAAGATCAGGAACTTCACCGGCTGGGAGCCCATCAAGGTTCACTCCGACAAACAGCTGCTACTGATGCTGGAAAAGAGCCGGGTCGATATGATCATCCTGGACTACTTCTCTGCCCCCATTCTGTCGAGAGAGCAGGACGTCAGGATCCGCGCCCTCACCCCCTTTATCGATTCGACGCCGCTCTACCTCTGTTTTGGCAAACAGAAGGCTGACCTGCTGCCTGCCTACAACAAGGCGCTGCAACAGATGCAGGATGAGGGAGTACTGGATCGCATCTATTTGCGCTATCTCGGCGAGGATTACCGGACATTGAAAACCAAACAGGAACAGATGACATCGAAGGAGTAAGCGCCACTAGCTGATCTGCAGAAACATCCCTTTGTCATTGAGCTGCAGATATTCGGTGAGATCGTCATAGGCCAGCGGGCGGCTGAGCAGATAACCCTGGGTGAAGGCACACCCCTTCTGGCAGAGGAAGTTGAGCTGCTCGCGGGTCTCTACCCCCTCGATCACCACCTGCATGCCGAGGTTGTGCACTATGTTGATGATGCCGTCGAGCAGCATCCGATCCTGCTCGTTGAAGGGGATATGGCGCACGAAGGAGCGGTCGATCTTGACCAGATCTACCGGGAAGGTGCGCAGATAGTTGAGGGCCGAGTAGCCGGTACCGAAATCGTCGATGGCCAGCTTGCAGCCCGCCTCGCGCAGGGCATCGATCCGCACCCTGTGCTGATCGCTGCTCTCCATCAGCAGAGATTCGGTGATTTCGATGACGATGTCGGCAGGATCGAGCCCGAAGTGCTGGATCACCTTGAGCCACTCGCTCGCCTCGGGGTCGATGGTCTGGAACTCCATGGTGGAACGGTTGATCGACATCTGCAGATCAGGGAAGCCGGATTGCTGCAACCGCGCCAGATCCCGGCACGATTGCCACAATACCAGCGCACCCAGCCCCTGAATCAATCCCGCCTCTTCCGCCAGCGGAATAAACTCGGCAGGGGATACCTGCCCCCAGTGGGGGTGATACCAGCGCACCAGCGCTTCCAGCTTGGCGACCCGTCCGCTGCGATTGTCCCAGATGGGCTGGTAGGCCATGGTCAGCTGCTCTAGCTTGATCGCTTCGGCCAGATCCTGCTGCATCTGGTGGCGCTGGCGCACCTCTTCTCGCATGGATGAGCAGTAGGCACCGAGCAACCGTCCCTGTCGCTTGGCCGCAAACAGCGCCTGTTCGGCGTTGCGCAGCAGCTCGTCGCTCTCGCTGCCATCAACCGGGCAGAGGGTCATGCCGATGGTCGCGGTCACATAGAGATGCTGGTTGGCCAGCATAAAGGGACGGGCAAAGCTGCCGATCACCTGCTTGGCAAACACCTCGGCCTGACGGCGGGTGACGATGCCGGGCACCAGAAACGCGAACTCGTCGCCACCGATGCGGGCCACCAGATCTTCGGTGCGCACCCGGCTCACCAGTCGATCCGACACCTCCCGCAGCAGGGCATCGCCAGCATGGTGATCCATGCTGTTATTGACCGCCTTGAAGTTGTTGAGGTCGAGCACCATGAGCGCGAAGCGCTCGCCCCGCTCGCAGAAGCGGGTGAGGCAGCGGCCAAACAGCCAGCGGTTGGGCAGGCTGGTAAGGTTGTCGTAGTTGGCCTGGGTCGCGATCTTCTGCTCGGCCACCTTGGTCTGGGAAAGATCGCTGAAAATGGCGATATACTGCTGGATTTTGCCGGCTTCACGCAGGGTGCTGATCATCAGCTGCTGCGGATAGAGCTTGCCGTTCTTGCGCTTGTTCCACACTTCGCCACGCCACACCCCCACCCGCTCCAGCGCGTGGTACATGTCGGCATAGAAGGTCTGATCGTGCAGCCCGGACTTGAGCATGCTGGGACGCTGGCCCCGCACCTCGTCGCTGCTGTAGCCGGTGATCTGCTCGAAGGCCGGGTTGACCGAGATGATGCGGCTGTCGGCATCGCACACCAGAATCGCTTCGGAGAGGTTGTCGTAGACCCGGTGGGAGAGCTTGAGCTGCTCCGCATGGCGCTTGAGGGGATCGATATTCTCCAGCAGCACCATCAGGTAGTCCGGCTGCTGCTGCTCGTCGCGGATCAGGGTGACAGTCACCCGTCCCCACAGGATCTCGCCCCCCTTGCAGAAGTAGCGCTTCTCTTGGGTGAAACTGCTGCGCTCGCCGCGCCGGATCTCTTCGTAGCACTCAAGGCTGCGCTGCCAATCCTCCGGGTGATTGATGTCGGAGATGGAGCGATGAAGCAGCTCGTCTAGGGGATAGCCCAACATCTTCTCGATAGCCGGATTGGCCCAGAGAATGCGGCCGGTGAGATCGAGCTTGCCGATCCCCACCGGGGCCTGAAACAGCATGCTCTGCAGCACATGAGGGGTATCAGGTAAGAGTTGCGGCAGCTGGCGTTGCAGCATCAAGGCCAGTTCGCGACCGGCCAGCGGCCCCAGCAACCGGAGCAGCCCCATCACCTTGGTCATATTGGCCTGAGGCTGACGATAGAGCAGGCAGCAGATACCTATGGTCTCGCCATCCGCATCCTTGAGGGCGATCCCGGCGTAGGCCTGGGCTTGCCACGCATCGGCAAGCGGCATCGCGGGGAACAGCTGCAACAGACGATCGCTGAACCAGGCTTCCCCCTCCTGCCAGGTAATGGCATCAGGAGAGTCAGTCAGTGGCAGCGTCAGGGTATCGGGGTCAAGAGAGGAGGGATGGGCAGCCTGAATCGTCAGGTGGGCATCATTTGATGCCCTGCTGGCGATCAGGACGACATCAGCCATCACAGCAGCGGCGATTTCACTCACAAAGGTATCGAAATATCCCTGGCCGCTCGAATGAGCCAGACTTGAGATGATTTGATAGACGGAATCGAGTGCTCGCCTCATGGCAAGTGGCTTTCTCTCCTTGAAGGTTAGAACACGACTCTACTGAAGAGCCGTGGGCAGTGCAAATATGCAATCAGCAAGATATTAAAAAGCCTTGAAAAAAGGGACCAAAAGGTCCCTTTTTGTCGCAGAAATCACGACTCGATCCCACTATGCTGCAAAACAGTGTACCTGCTTGAAGCTCACACAGGCTGCGGGTCAGGAATCTCAGGCAGCGATCCCGCTGTGTCGCAACAGCGCATCCACCTTGGGCTCACGACCACGGAAGGCTCGGAACAGCTCCATCGGCTCCTTCGAGCCTCCCTTCTCCAGAATATTCTTCAGGAAAGATTGGCCGGTGGCCGGGTTGAAGATCCCCTCCTCCTCGAAGCGGGAGAAGGCATCGGCAGAGAGCACCTCGGCCCATTTGTAGCTGTAGTAGCCCGCCGCATAGCCGCCGGCGAAGATGTGGGAGAAGCTGTGCTGGAAGCGGTTGAACGCTGGCGGCGTCATCACTGCTACCTGACTGCGCACCTCATCCAGCAGCGCCGGGAGCTGTGCCGGATTGGCCGGATCAAACTCCTGATGGAGACGGAAGTCGAACAGGGCGAACTCCAGCTGGCGCAGCATCTGCATCGCAGCCTGGAAGTTGCGGGCGGTCAGCATCTTCTCCAGCAGCTCGGCAGGCAGCGGCTCGCCGGTCTCGTAGTGGCCGGAGATAAAGGCCAGTGCTTCGGACTCCCAGCACCAGTTCTCGAGGAACTGGCTCGGCAGCTCCACCGCATCCCAGGCCACGCCGTTGATACCGGCGACACCGGCCACATCGATGCGGGTCAGCATGTGGTGAATACCGTGGCCAAACTCATGGAACAGGGTGACCACTTCGTTGTGGGTAAACAGTGCAGGCTTACCATCCACCGGGCCGTTGAAGTTGCATGTCAGGTAGGCCACCGGCTTTTGCAGTGAACCATCCTGACGGTAGCGACGACCCAGACAGACATCCATCCAGGCCCCGCCCTGCTTGTGCTCGCGGGCGTAGAGGTCGAGATAGAAGCTGCCGCGCAGCTCGTCGTCGGCATCGAAGATGTCGTAGAAGCGCACGTCCGGGTGCCAGGTGTCGATGCCGAGGCGCTCGCGCACCTTCATGCCGAACACCCGCTTCACCACTTCGAACAACCCCTTCACCACCTTGCTGGCGGGGAAGTAGGGGCGCAACTGCTCATCGGAGATGGAGAACTTGTGCTGCTTGAGCTTCTCGGCGTAGTAGGCGAGATCCCAGGCGGCCAGCTCGCTCTGACCATGCTGTTCGGCGGCGAAGGCGCGGATCTCCTCCAGCTCGGCCTTGCCTTGCGGCAGGGATTTGGCCGCCAGATCGGTGAGGAAGCTCACCACCTGTTCGGTCTTGTCCGCCATTTTGGTGGCCAGGGAGAGCTCGGCATAGTTGGCAAAGCCCAGCAACTGAGCCAGTTCGCGGCGCAGGGTGAGCAGCTCGCTCATGATGGCGGAGTTGTCCCACTTGCCCGCATTGGGGCCCTGATCGGAGGCGCGGGTGGTGAAGGCCTCATACATCTCGGCGCGCAGTTCGCGGTTGTCCGCGTACATCATCACCGGCAGGTAGGAAGGGATATCCAGAGTGAACAGCCACCCCTCTTTGCCTTTAAGTTCAGCCATCTGACGGGCAGCGGCACGCACACTGTCGGGCAGACCGGCCAATTCGGCTTCATCGGCCACCAGCTTGTGCCAGCCCTGGGTCGCATCCAGCACGTTGTTGCTGAAACGGGAGGCCAGCTCGGAGAGGCGGGCCTGAATCTCGCCGTAACGCTGCTGCGCCTCGGCAGGCAGACCGATGCCGGAGAGGCGGAAGTCACGCAGGGTATTCTGGATCTCCTTGCGCTGGGCGCCGCTCAGCAGCGGGAAATCATCGCTCTGGGAGAGGGCCAGATAGGCCTGATAGAGCCCTTCATGCTGACCAACATAGGTCTGGAATTCGGAGAGCAACGGCAGGCAGGCGTCATGGGCCTCGCGCAGCGCTTCGCTGTTGAGTACGGAGTTGAGGTGGCTGACCGGTGACCAGATCCGTGACAGGCGGTCATTTACCTCTTCCAGCGGGGCAATCAGGCTATCCCAGGTATGGGGATCACGCTGGGCCAGCACATCGCTGATCTTCTGCTTGCAATCAGCAATCGCCTGAATCACGGCTGGCTGCACCTGCTCCGGCTTGATCTGGCTGAAAGGGGGCAGCGAATCCATTGTCAGCAAAGGGTTATTCATCCCGGTTACCTCTTGTTTGGTCTTGAACAGACC
This sequence comes from Aeromonas sp. HMWF015, assembly GCF_963878965.1. Taxonomy (NCBI): domain Bacteria; kingdom Pseudomonadati; phylum Pseudomonadota; class Gammaproteobacteria; order Aeromonadales; family Aeromonadaceae; genus Aeromonas; species Aeromonas sp. HMWF015. The sequence continues at coordinate 33,798 of NZ_CAWNZT010000026.1, forward strand.
GCTTTAGCAGCTCTGTATGGCTTTCTAACATGTGGCCAAGCCACGCAATAATCAAGCGGGAATCCACCTCTCGGCACTGTTTTCCCCTCTTTGTGAACTCAAACACCTCTCTGCCAGATACTGGACGGCAACAGCATGAATAATGGGTACTTTTTTGCTCTTTTTGCAGCTTTTTCAACTCTCGAATCACCAGGCAGCAGACCAAATCCACTCAACACAGGAGTAGGTCACAGCAGTGTATCTCTGGCCCTTTCCATGCTGGGAAAATAACTAATCAACAAATTAATAACCAAAACAAATCATGCACATACGTTGATTAATTTGTTTTTAAGTGCATATCATAAGCTGCCTGTTACTCAGGTCACTTGATTCTCTGTGCTGCACAGAAATCGGGTGAAAAAGGCAAAGCGACCCGAAAGGGCGCGACGCAAAGCCACCGGTCTAAAGGAAAACACCTATGACAGCGGGGCTGCCCCCGGGAGCGTTCGGCCATAGCTGTACGCCCCATTTGCACCGTACGGAGAGACGATGAACAAACTCAAATTATCCCTGCTTGGCTGCCTGCTCGGCATGGGCGCCCCCATGGCATATGCCGCCAGTGCCGGTCAGGCGATGGTCAACCCCCAGTCCGGCGTAGTGGTCGGCTACTGGCACAACTGGTGTGACGGCTCGGGCTACAAGGGCGGTATCGCCCCCTGCGTCAAGCTCGATCAGGTCAACCCGCAATACAACGTGGTCGATGTCTCCTTCATGAAGGTCTATGGCAGCGATCCCATCCCCACTTTCAAACTCGACCCGGCCATCGGCATGAGCGAAAGCCAGTTTATCGAGCAGATCGCCGAGCTGAACCGTCAGGGCCGTGCCGTGCTGCTGGCGCTGGGCGGAGCCGATGCACACATCGAGCTGCGCAAGGGTCAGGAGCAGGCCTTTGCCGACGAGATCATCCGTCTGGTGGAGACCTATGGCTTCGACGGGCTGGATATCGATCTGGAACAGGCCGCCATCACCGCCGCTGACAACCAGACCGTGATCCCGGCGGCTCTGCGTCTGGTCAAGGATCACTACCGCGCCCAGGGGAAAAACTTCCTCATCACCATGGCGCCAGAGTTCCCCTATCTGACCCAGACTGGCGCCTACATCCCCTATATCCGCAATCTGGAAGGGTACTACGACTGGATCAATCCCCAGTTCTACAACCAGGGTGGTGACGGTATCTACATCGATGGGATCGGCTGGATTGCCCAGAACAACGATGCCCTGAAAGAAGAGTTCATCTACTACATGGCGGATTCGCTGAGCAACGGAACCCGCGGCTTCTACAAGATCCCCCATGACAAGCTGGTGTTCGGCATTCCGACCAACATCGACGCCGCCGCCACCGGCTATGTGCAAGATCCGCAGAAGCTCTACAACGCCTTCAACCGCCTGAAGAGCGAGGGGCAACCGCTGCGTGGCGTGATGACCTGGTCCATCAACTGGGACATGGGCCGCAACGCTGCCGGTCAGTCCTACAACGAATCCTTCATCAAGAGCTACGGCCCCTTCATCCACGATCAGGAGATCACGCCGCCGGTCGACAACGGCAAGCCGGTGTTCAGCGGCCTGAGCGATACCCGCATCAAGCAGGGCACCGCCTTTGATCCGCTGGCCGGTGTCAGCGCCAACGACAAGGAAGATGGCGACCTGACTGGCCAAATCCAGGTGGAAGGCTCGGTAGACAGCCAGCGCATCGGCCTCTACCCCCTCACCTACAAGGTGAGCGATCGCGACAACAACGTCACCGAGCAGGTACGTACCATCGAGGTCTACAGCATGAAGCCGGTGTTCAGCGGTGTCACCGACACCACGCTGGAACTGGGTACCGCTTTCGATCCGATGACAGGCGTCAGCGCCCATGATGAAGAAGATGGCGACCTGACCGCCCATATCAAGGTCAGCGGCAACGTCGACAGCAGCAAGGTCGGCCGCTACACCCTCACCTATCAGGTGAGCGACAGCGCCGGTCAGCAGGTAACCCAGCAGCGCAACGTGACCGTCAGGGAGCAGGGCGCCGTCTGTGAAAACAGCTGGGATGCCAAGAAGGTCTATGTGGGCGGCGACATCGTCAGCCACAACGGCAAGAACTGGCTGGCAGGCTGGTGGACCCAGAACGAAGAGCCGGGCACCACGGGTGACTGGGGCGTCTGGCGCGTACAGGGCGACAGCGACTGCGGCGGCACAACGCCACCCGCCGAAGGCAGCAGCGACTTCACCGTCAGCGCCATGGCGAGCGAGTACACCATAGTCAACGGTCAGGTCAGCATCCGTTTCAACGTGACCACCGCCAACCCGGTACAGCTCACCGCGACTCTGGAGCAGAGCGGCCACAGCCACGGTACCACCAGCAGCCAGGTGAACGGCACCAGCACCCTGGTGCTGCAAGGCAGCAATGTAACCGACGGCAGCTACGACGTGGTGATCACCGGTCTGGCAGATGGCCAACAGCCGGTGGTGCAGCGCTTCCCGGTTGCGCTGACCGAAGAGAGCAGCGGCGGTGGCGAGGGTGACTACCCGGCCTACGCCCCCAACACCAGCTATCAGGCCGGTGATCGGGTCAGCAATGCCGGTGGCAACTACGAGTGCAAACCCTGGCCCTACAGCGGCTGGTGTGGTGGCTCGACCAGCCACTATGCGCCGGGTACCGGCTCTGCCTGGAGCGATGCCTGGATCAAGCTCTGACCTTGCCCCAACCACTAACGGGGGCCGACAGGCCCCCGCCCATATCCTGCCCGTCGGCCACGCTGCCGATGGGCAGGATGCACTGACCCGGACGGGTTAGCCCCTCTCTTTTACATGCTTGCCAACCACCAAAAAACGTCCAACAACAACCAAGATAAGGAAATCACCATGCTAAGAACCACCAAGCTTGCCACCCTGCTCGGACTGCTGCTGTCGGCCCATGTCGTGGCCGATGAGCGCGAACAAGCCTATTTCAAACAAACCTATCAGGAGCACTACGAGCAGATGACGGCGCGTCTCGCCGCGCTGCATCAGAGTGCGGCTGACGAGCAGAACGTGATCATCAAGGATGGCAAGCGCCACCTTGCCATCAACGGCCTGCTCTACCCGCTGACGGCGGATAACCACATCCTGTTCGATCTGCCCAAACCCCACTTTTTCGACGAAACAGCCATTCGTAACGTCTTTGATTTCTTCGATGAGGAGTGGGAGCTGACCTGGTACGACGGTGGGGTCGTAGCGGTCAACAAGCGCTTTGGCAACTATGACTACGGCAACGGCTGTCTGCTGGAGTACTTCCCCCACGGCCAGATCCAGAATGGCGAACGCACCCGGGTGGTGATGGAGACCCGCTCCTGCAGCGTCAACTCGTTTGCCACCTCGCTGCAATATCTGGACAAAGGTGAGGAGCTGGCGGCCGACCAGCTGGGGCTGGACGCCAGCCTGATCACGGCGGTCGAGCGCTATCAGGATCGGCTCTATGTCAGCCAGAACGGCAATCCGGGCCATGTGGCCATTATCGATACCCCGAGTCGCCAGCGGATTGGCGAGATCCGTGGCACCGAAACCGGCAGCACCACGGCCTACAACCAGGTCAGTGAACTGTTTGTCCGGAACAACCTGCTCTACGTGGTCTCGCGCTACTCGCACCGTGTCGATATCTTCGATCTGGCCGACGAGCATCGCCATGTCACCACTCTGGGAACCGGTCGGGATTCCGGCAGCAACAGCCTGCACCGTGCCCAGGCCGTCTTTGCCAATCAGGACTACGTGCTGGTGGCGGATGCGCTGAGCGAGATCAAGGTCTACCGCCAGCAGGATGTGACGCCGGAGAATAACCTCAAGACCCCCATCGCCGGTCGGCTCGCCTTTGAAGGAAAATACAGCCACCGTCTGGTGCAACTCCATCAGGTGGGTGACTATCTCCTGGCCCATACCGCTGGCAAAAACTACTACATCTATGACCTGCGCAAACTGGCTGATGCCATCGCCAGCAACACCCCGCTGGCGCCTGAGCAGGTGATCGCCGACAACAATCTGCAAAAAATCGACATGGATGGCGATCGGCTGGTGGTGAACTTCAAGGACCGCATCGAATGGCATGATGCCGATACCCTGATCGCCAACGACTTTCAGTTCAAGAACCCGACCTTTACTGTCCGGGAGATCAACCAGCAGCCCGTGGCGGCGCTGAAAGATCTCCAGCTGGCGGGCTCGGCGCTTGTCACCGCCAACGAACGCGGCCTGGGTTTCAACCAGCTGCTGAGCAAGGAGATCAGCTTCACGGCCGACGAGCAGTTGCCGGCTCGCCCGCTGATCTTCGATCAGCTGATGCCGGCCACAGTCAGCTACATACTGCGCAATGACGAACCCTACGAGGTGCTGATCGATCGCGCCCAGCGTTCGGTCAACATCAATTCGCTGGTCAAGACCGAGCTGCTTGATAACGACACGGTGCGCATCACCAACTATGCCGCCAGAGAGCTGCATGACATTAATATCGAGTCACGCCTGAACGGTATCAACAAGTGGCTGATCCTGGGCCAGCTCGATCGCCTGCCCGCCTATGCCCAAATCACCCTGCCACTGAGCGCCTTTGGCGAGCAGGGACGCTTCAACAGCGCCAGCCGCGACGGGGTGTTTGATCTCAACAACCTGCTCGACAACAGCATTAATCTGCCAGCCAAGTTCGAGCACAGGTTCAGCTCCAACTCGGATCCGTTTGCCCAGAAGCTGGCACGCCTCAAGCCAAGCTGGAACGTGCGCTTCGCCACCAACACCAGCGGCTCCTGGCGCCCCATCAATGCCCTCTACGCCCGCGAGTGGCTGATCATCACCACCAACCTGGCCTACATGGTCTCGACCGAGGAGTTCAAACACGTCTGGTACAACTTCAAGACGGTGAACGGCTACGAGATGTTCGGCAATGGCGGCAACAGCTATGTGCCGAACGGGATCTTTACGGC
>NZ_CAWNZT010000027.1:0-1730 GCF_963878965.1 Aeromonas sp. HMWF015
CCGATAACGCAGATCGAACAACAATAAAGTTGAGTTCACTCGGTTTCCAAATAACCGATAAGACTTTGCTAACTTACCGAGTCAAAACCGCCGCTCAACCTCGGCCGCTAGCCAACCAATGGCCGCCTGTGACGGTCGCAGATATTTTGGCTTGGCAAAGCACCCTTGACCCTCGGTGCCGGCACAATATTCACGAACGCATAAAAGAAGGGGAGAGAACGAATGCTAAGGGCGTACTGATCATTATTGAATCACCGCTGATGACCTATGGCTTTGTCGTTTTCTATGATCGCCAAGAACCAGTCAAAAAGGACAGACTTAAAGAGCGCAGAGATCCTAGCTACAGGTTAAAGGTAACGCCCATCTCTGTGGTCAGAATCGATGATAGATATCTTGCTCAGCGGAACATGCCCAAGTCAAAGACGCTTGCAGGTAAGCACCTAGCCATTGTTGGATGTGGCACAATCGGTGGGTATCTATCGGACATGCTGGTCAAAGCTGGGGCGGGAACATGTGGTGGAAGACTCACATTGGTGGATTTCGATATCCTTCTTCCCCAGAACATCGGACGCCATCGCCTAGGATTCTCTGATCTGATGTCCAACAAAGCCGAAGCCATGGCGAAAGAGCTCAAACGCTTGGCTCCTGGCGCTGAAATTCGAGCTATCCCTGTGGATGTGAGGTTGGCCCAACTAGGAAAGCTGGATCTGCTCATAGATGCTACTGGGGAAGAAGCATTAGGACATTAGCTGTGCGGTTACTATCAGCTTCCCCTACCCATACTCTCGGTCTGGATCGAAGGACCGGGAACAGGCGTCCGTGCACTCTTGAGGGCGAACGAATCAGGAGCATGTTTCCGATGTCTTTGGCATAGCAATAGAAGAGGTGAACTCCGTTCTACCCTTTTTCCTCTTCCTACTATCTTGGCGGGACATGGATGCGAGGGCTTGTACGTGCCATTTCCCGCTTCGGTGTCCGTACAAGCTGCCAGCCTAGGAGCTGAGATGGCAATTGACTGGGTCAATGGCATCAATTCCCCTGCACTGCGTACGAGACTGATCGACCGAACCCAACAGCCAGCTACACCAGATTGTGATCCGCAGCAGGATCGGGAATGTCCTATATGCTGCCAATGAACTCCTGGGCCACAGAGGATAGCAGAACGCTGCTACATTTTTCAGGGTCTGTGCTGAGAACTTTCTGCCAGCATATTCAAGTAAGTGAGTTCGATTGCGAAGCTGGGGGCATTTTGCTTGGCTCGGTACACGGCACTCATTTACTCATCGAGCAGGCAACAGTTCCCACAACATTGGATAAACGGTTTCGATATCAGTTTGAACGGATGCCGACAGGTCACGAAGCCATCGCTCAGTCTAGATGGATGGCAAGCCAGGGTACTGTCCGCTATCTAGGTGAATGGCACACACATCCAGAGGACCATCCTCGTCCTTCTAGTCTCGATATATCCGAATGGAGTCAATTAGCAGCACAGCGTCGAGACAACCGACCAATACTTGCTGTCATAGTTGGTCGGTATTCCCTACATGTTGAGTTAGCTCATAGTTCAGGCGATGCCCAAGTACTCTTTCCCATCTCGTAGCATTCTATCGTCCATGCTCTCGCGTTTATTGGCTAAACCAAGAACCCTGAGCAACCTGAACTTTGACTATAAATGAACCAAATCTCAGACATATGTTATCTCCATGAACCTACCTCAGGGACTGCTTCGG
>NZ_CAWNZT010000028.1:0-4703 GCF_963878965.1 Aeromonas sp. HMWF015
GCGTTAAAGAGCCTGGCGCCATCGAGATGAAGCTTCAAGCCGCGCTCGGCAACGAATGCCCCCATCTCCTGCAGATAGGAGAGCGGCAGCACCTTGCCGTTGTGGGTGTTCTCAAGGCAGATCAGGCGAGTCTGGACGAAGTGGGCATCATCAGGGGCCAGCGCAGCCTTGATATCATCGAATGCCAGCGTGCCATCGCGCTGCATCGGCAAGGGTTGCAGGGCTACGGAGCCCAGCACGGCACTCCCCTGCGCTTCATAGCGATAGATGTGAGCGGCGTTGCCGAGGATGGCCCCCTCACCGCGCTGACAGTGGCTCATCACCGCCAACAGATTGGACATGGTGCCGGACGGTACAAACAGCGCCGCCTGTTTGCCCAGCAATCTGGCCCCAAAGGCCTCCAGCGCGTTGACGCCCGGATCTTCACCATAGACATCGTCACCGACTTCGGCGTGGAGCATGGCTTGACGCATGGCGTCAGTAGGCTGGGTGACGGTGTCACTTCGTAAATCGATATAGCGCATGAGATCCCTCCTGAAACAGGAGAGTGACGTTAGCCATGCGCCCCTCGCTTGGCAAGGGGCGCATGAGCAGAATGTGAAGCCAATAGACGTCCATAGAACCCGCAGGCGGGATTTACCAAGGCAGCGGCTGACCGTTGAGATCCAGTAGCTGACCCGATTGGGTCAACGATAACCCCTTGATGAGATTGAGCAGTTTCACCGCCACCTCGCCAGGCTCCTGCAATTGCTCCGCAGGCAACTCGCTCAGAAAGGGAGCATTCATCGGGGAGTCCATCAAGCCGGGCGCCACCGCCACCACCCCCGCTTGCGGGAAACGCTGCGCCCACTCGAGGGCCAGAGTTTTCACCCCCATGTCGAGGGCCGCCTTGCTCATCCGATAGCTGTAACGCCCCCCCTCCAGATTGGAGGTGATGGAGCCCGCCAGATCAGAGATGGCACAGAGCCACAGCGGATGGTCATTGCCCATCAACCGACTGAAACGGGCAGCCAGCGCCAGTGTTGGCCAGGCATTGGCCAGCAGGCTGTCGCACAGCCACTTGGGATGCACCTCTTCGACCCGCCGCTCTGGCATAAAGCTGACATCGTGCAACAGGCCGATGGTGTTGATCACCACAGTGGGGAACGGATCGGTGTCGTAGAGGGTAAACAGGGCGTCGAACGAGATGGCGTCCACCTCTTGCAGCGGGAAGAAGGCCCCCATCTCGATCCCTTTTGGATAGGTGCGCCCGGCCAGAAGGAAGGACTCTCCCCTTGCCATCAGCTCTCTTGCCAGCGCCGAGCCCAGCGCACCGCTTCCGAGGATCAAGTAGCTCATCGCCCATTCCATGGAGAGTTATCTTGCTTAGAGCGTATCAGAATAATCAACCGGCCGTGACACGACCAAAGGGTAATATGCCCCTCATCACGCTTCCCCCAGATGGCGACCAAACTCCCGCGCCAGCGCTAAGTCGAGAAAACCGTCCGCTTTCTTGTGGGTGCGCAAAAACTGGTAATAGGCGAGCAGGGTGATCAGTGCCTCCTCATCGGGCAGCCCCACCCCGGGTTGCTGCTCGCCCAGCAGTAGCTGCGCCGCTGCCAGCGCCTCCCTGTCTACCACTTCCGCCTGACGGTAGAGATAACCGCAGCCGGTTGCCAGCCACTCCAGCGAGCAGTTGGCCCCCATGGCAATCTGGTTGGCCCGCGCCAGACCAGGCTCGGCTCCCTTCAAATATTTGCGGATCAGCGCTTCACTGAGCCCTACCTTGCGGGCAAAGGCGCTCACGCTCATCTCCCCGATCAGGCTCTGCAAGCGCTCGGCAAATCCTTCCATCCAACTCTCTCTCCTACTCTGCGATCAGAACCAAAGTTCGAATCATGCCACTGCCCATTATTGCTTTGCCAGCCACATGAGGCCAAGATGCCCGCAGTCATCTATGTTGCACATCGTTTTCGCATCGTGTTTTTCAAGGAGTCAACCATGTCTGTATCCCGTGTCGCTCTGCATCCGCAAGGTCCCACCTTCTCTCGCCTCATCATGGGTTACTGGCGCCTGATGGAGTGGCAGCTCTCTCCAGCCGCTCTGCTCGATCTGATGAAATATCATCTGGATCTGGGGGTCACCACCATCGATCACGCCGATATCTATGGTGGCTACCAGTGCGAAGAGGCCTTTGGTCACGCCCTGCGCCTCGAGCCTTCCCTGCGCAGCCGGATGGAGATCGTCACCAAGTGCGGTATCGCCCTCACCGCCAAGCCGGAGCATGCTCTCAACCACTACAACACCGGCAAGGACCATATCATCGCCAGCGCCGAGGCCTCGCTGCGCAAGCTCGGCACCGACCATCTGGACCTGCTGCTGATCCACCGCCCGGATCCCCTGATGAACGCAGATGAAGTGGCCGACGCCTTTATCACCCTGAAACAGGCGGGCAAGATCAAGCACGCCGGGGTATCCAACTTCACCGCCCGTCAGTTCGAGCTACTGCAATCGCGCCTCCCCTTCCCGCTGGTCACCAACCAGCTGGAGATCTCGCCGCTTCATCAGGAAGGGACCCTCGATGGTACCCTGGATCAGTGCCAGCAGCTTGGCATCAAGCCGATGGCCTGGTCATGTCTCGGCGGCGGCCGACTGTTCAGCGATGAGGCCTATGCCCCGCTGCGTGCCGAACTGGAGCAGATCCGTCAGGAAGTGGGCGCCCAGACTATCGAGCAGGTGGTCTACGCCTGGGTAATGATGCTGCCAAGCCAGCCGCTGCCATTGATTGGCTCCGGCAAACGGGAGCGGATTGCTGCCGCCGTGGCCGCCGAATCCATCGCCCTCAATCGCCAGCAGTGGTTCCGCATCCGCAAGGCGGCGCTCGGTTACGACGTCCCCTGATAACTGCAAAACGTGCAGAAACAAAAACGGCATGGGGGAAACCCATGCCGTTTTTCATTGCAAAGGCACCTTAGCGGTGGCGCTGTTGCGGGCGACCACGGGGAGCATCTGTCTTCGGCTTGGCCTGATTGACGGTGATGGTACGGCCACCGACTTCTGTGCCATGCAGACCAGCGATGGCCTTTTCGGCATCACCATTGACCGGCATTTCAATAAAACCAAACCCCTTTGACTGGCCGGTATCGCGGTCGATGATGATATCAACCTTGTCGACCTGTCCAAACTGGCTGAACAGGGTTTTCAGTTCGTCGGCCGTCATCCGGTACGACAGATTTCCTACGTAAATCTTCATGCCATCCACTCTCGATTCAAGGTGCCTTCTCTATGCAATTCCCAGCATAACGGTAAGGGCACAACCCCTATGCCGGACCTGCCATGGCTTCATGCCGTGGCCTTCTCCACACTGTCGTCAAGTGATTGATCTCTTGGGGTAACAGTGCAGACAAGATCAATTCGAGTCATTGGCAGTATCTGAGCTTTGCCGGGAATTGTCGAGAAAATAGTCGACTCAGGCCGATTGCAGATCTGACAACCGTTGCGCCAGCATCCGGCGACCGTGCCAAGCCCGTTTAAAGCCGAAGCGATAGACCGACGGGCTCACCAGATGGAGCTCCCCCGCCTTGAGATCCAGCAAGGCCATGGCCGCCGCCAGCTCCTCTTCACTCAGTTGCAGATCGAGGCTGAAATCGAGCCACTGGCCGTCGTGGCCCACTCGCCTCTCCCGTTCGAGCGCCACCAGCTGGCTGCGGGGCAGTGCCAGCGCCTCATCCTTGTTGCCATTGAGCAGATAGATATGTTGTTCATCCCACCCCAGCTCCGCCAGGCGCCAGGGCTGCCAGCTGCGGGGCAGCGACACCATGATCCCGGTGATGCCACCAAAGACCACGCCCACCCAGTTGAGCAGCGCCATGGCGCCCCAACCATCCCACAAGGAGGCCACCACCACGCCCCAACTCACCAGCAACAGCAGAAAAATGACGCAGCGATAGCGAACCGCTGGCGGCATCAACAGCTGCACCTGGGAACCGGTAAGCAAGGATGTAATACGCATGAAAAGCTCCTGTCATCACGAAATGGCGCCATTGTGAATAGCCATCAGGATGCTGACAAGGGGGTTTTCTTTGTCATCCCCCTATAAAATCAATACCATGGCGTAAATGATTCTCAGTGGAACCCGCTTCTTGACCAGCTCGCAACCCTGTGTGCGCTTTTGTGGCGTCGACAAATTCTATGGCGACTTTCAGGCTCTTCATCACATCGATCTCACCATTGAACGGGGAGAGAAGTGGGTCATCTGTGGCCCGTCAGGCTCGGGAAAATCGACCCTGATCCGCACCATCAACGGGCTGGAGGGGATCGACGGCGGCCAGCTATTCCTGTTTGGCGAGCCGGTGACCCCTTCCTACCTGCGCCGCCTGCAAGGCCGGGTTGGCATGGTGTTTCAGCAGTTCAACCTCTTCCCCCATATGACGGTGCTGGAAAACCTGATGGTGGCACCAGTGCATACCCTGGGGTTGCGCCCTGAGGAGGCCAAAGCCCGGGCGCTCGGGCTGCTCGAGCGGGTGCGCATTCAGGCGCAGGCCGACAAGTACCCCCACCAGCTCTCCGGCGGCCAGCAGCAGCGGGTCGCCATCGCCCGCTCCCTCTGCATGCAACCCGAGCTGATGCTGTTTGACGAGCCCACCTCCGCCCTCGACCCCGAGATGATCCGCGAAGTGCTCGATGTGATCCGCGAGCTGGCTGACGAGGGGATGACCCTGATC
>NZ_CAWNZT010000029.1:0-9560 GCF_963878965.1 Aeromonas sp. HMWF015
GGCCAGCAGGCACCACCAGATGGCGATGAAGCGGGCGGCTCCTTCGGTGCGCAGCGCCATCCAGATGGCGAGACAGACCAGCCAGTTGCAGAGGATCCCCTTCATAAACAGGGTCAGGGCCGGAGCCTGGGTTTTGGCCAGCGCTACCTTGTGGGCCAGACTGCCTGCATCCGGCAGCAGGCTGCCGCCGTAGGAGTAGATGAGCGCCACCACGACGGAGCCAATCAGGTTGCCGGCCCAGGTCTGCGGCAGGATGCGCAGCAGGTCGGCCATGGTGATCTTGCCCGTCTTCACCCCGAAGGTGAGGAACATGGTGTGGCCGGTAAACAGCTCGGAGCCAGCGATGATGACGAGCGTCAGGGCGATGCCGAAGGTGGCCCCCATCACCAGCGGACGGATGGCGGGATCCACCAGATTGCCGAGGGTGAAGATGAGGATGATGCCGAGGCCCACATAGGCTCCCGCCATGGCGGAGCTGAGCCAGAAGCCGAGCTTGTCGCTGCGCTCGAAGCGGTTGATGCGGGCCGCGTTGGTGGCGCACTTGTTGATGGTTTCCGTGTACATCTTGTGAGTCCTTGAAAGGGCTGCCCAGAGGCAGCCCTAAAGAGAGTGAATTTGGTTTTAGACGGCGACCCAGATCTGCTGGTCGCGTACTTCAACGGGGTAGCTTTGAACCGACATTGCAGGGTTGTCGAAACAGTGGCCATCGCTCAGGCGAAAGCGCTGCTTCTTGAGCGGGCTGGCGACCCAGAGCTCGCCGTCGTGTTCGCAAATCAGGCCCCGCGACAGCACGTTGGCGGCGAAGAAGGGATCCCGGTTGTCGATGGCGAACACCTCGGCGGCCGCGCTCGGGCGGAACAGGGCGATCTGGCGACCTTCAATGAGTGCACAGACGCCGGTGCCCGGCAGGATATCGTTGAGTTGGCAGGCGAATTTCATCATTTGGTTTCCACCTCGATCTGGTAGACGGGGATGCGCTCGGCCGGGGTCGCCGGTCGGTGCTGGTCGCGCTCGCTGACGAACTGAACGTCCGGATCGCGCTTGTCGCTGTTGATGAAGTGGCTGAAGCGCTTGAGCGCTTCCTCTTCGTTGAGGGTGCGCGACCATTCGCACTCGTAGCTGTCGATCAGGGTCTGGATATCGTGCTCCAGCGTCTCGGCCAGCCCCAGCTTGTCGTCGACGATCACCTCGCGCAGGTAGTCGACGCCCCCTTCCAGGTTGCCGAGCCAGACCGAGGTGCGCTGCAGTTTGTCGGCGCTGGTGACGTAGAACATCATAAAGCGGTCGATCAGCTTGATGAGGGTCTCGCGGTCGAGGTCAGAAGCCAGCAGATCGGCGTGGCGCGGTTTCATGCCGCCGTTGCCGCCCACATAGAGGTTCCAACCCGCATCGGTGGCGATGATGCCGACGTCCTTGCCCTGCGCTTCCGCACATTCGCGGGTACAGCCGGAGACGCCGAACTTCATCTTGTGCGGGGTGCGAATGCCCTTGTAGCGGTTCTCGAGGAAGACCCCGAGGCCAACGCTGTCCTGCACGCCGAAGCGGCACCAGGTGCTGCCGACGCAGGTCTTGGCCATGCGCAGCGCCTTGGCGTAGGCCTGACCGGTCTCGAATCCGGCAGCCAGCAGCTTGCGCCAAATGGCGGGCAGATCATCCTTCTGGGCCCCGAACAGGCCGATGCGCTGGGCGCCGGTGATCTTGGTGTAGAGCTTGTAGTCGCGGGCCACTTCGGCCACCGCCAGCAGCCCCTCCGGAGTCACTTCGCCACCGGCCATGCGCGGGATGACGGAGTAGCTGCCGTCCTTCTGCATGTTGCCGAGGAAGATGTCGTTGGTGTCCTGCAGCGGGATATTGCGCGGGCTCAGCACATGCTCGTTCCAGCAGGAGGCGAGGATGGAGCCGACGGTCGGTTTGCACACCTCGCAGCCATAGCCCTGACCGTGCTTGGCCAGCAGTTCGTCGAAGCTCTTGATCCCCTCCACCTTGACCAGATGGAACAGCTCCTGACGGGAGTGGGGGAAGTGAGCGCAGAGGTGGTTGTTGACCTCGATGCCCTGCTTCACCAGCTCGGCGTTGAGCACCTGGCTGATGAGCGGCACGCAGCCGCCGCAGCCGGTACCGGCTTTGGTGTGCAGCTTGATGGCGGCCAGCGTGGTGTGACCCTCGGCTACGGCCTTGGCGATGTCGCCCTTGGAGACGTCGAAGCAGGAGCAGATCTGGGCGCTCTCTGGCAGGGCATCCACCCCCAGCGTCGGCTTGGCACCGGCGTAGGCAGGCAGGATCAGGGTGTCCGGGTGGCTCGGCAGCGGCAGGGCGTTGAGCATCATCTGCAGCAGGTTGCCGTAATCTTCCACGTCACCCACCAGCACGGCGCCGAGCAATCGGCTGTTGTCCTCGCTCACCACGATCTTCTTGTAGACGCCGGCCTGATCGTCCTGAAACACATAGCTGTGGCTGCCCGGGGTGCGGCCGTGGGCATCGCCGATGGAGCCGACGGAGACGCCGAGCAGCTTGAGCTTGGCGCTCATGTCCGCCCCCTCGAAACGGCTGTCGCCGCCGAGCAGATGGTCGACGGTGATCTGGGCCATCTTGTAGCCCGGTGCCACCAGCCCGAAGAAGCGGCCCTGCCAGGCGGCGCACTCGCCGATGGCATAGATATCGGAGTCGGAGGTGAGGCAGTGATCGTCGATGACGATGCCGCCGCGCTCGGCGATGGCGAGATCACCGTAACGGCCCAGAGTATCTTGCGGGCGAATGCCGGTGGAGAAGACCACTACGTCCACTTCCAGTTGGCTGCCGTCGGCGAAGGCGAGGCGGTGTTTCGCCTGTTCGCCGCCGTGCATCAGGATCTCGCTGGTGCTCTTGCTGGTGTGTACTTGCACCCCCATGGATTCGATCTTGCGGCGCAGCAGCTGGCCGCCCTGACCGTCGAGCTGCTCGGCCATCAGCACAGGAGCAAACTCCACCACGTGGGTCTCGAGACCGAGCGCCTTGAGGGCACCGGCCGCTTCAAGGCCAAGCAGGCCGCCCCCGATCACCACCCCGCTCTTGCCACTCCTGGCGGCGCTGCGGATGGCTTTCAGATCCTCGATGGTGCGATAGACGAAGCACTCGTGGTGCTGACTGCCCGCAATGGGCGGCACCCAGGGGTAGGAGCCGGTGGCCAGCACCAGCTTGTCGTACCCGACCACAGTGCCCTTGTTGGAGTGCACTTCGCGGTTGGCCCTGTCGATTTTTTTCACCGCTTCGCCGAGCAGCAGGCGGATGCCGTGCTTGTCGTAGAAACCGGGTTTGACGAGGGAGAGATCTTCGCTGGTGTGATGGGAGAAGTAGGAGGAGAGATGGACGCGATCGTAGGCGGGACGGGGTTCTGCACCGAAGACGGTGATCTCGTAGCGGCCCGGGTCGGCCCGCTCGATCAACTCTTCGATGAAGCGGTGCCCCACCATGCCGTTACCCACAACGACCAGTCTGACTTTGCTCATGATTGCCTCTAGTTTGGAGTAATAAAACATCATTCTGGGGCTAGGCTACCCAGTCAGTCGGGGCGGGCAATTGATGCAAATCAAGTGTCTATTTATATATCTCGTCAGGGGTAATTCGATAAAATTCAAAGATATACAAAAATAGGTATACCAGTTGAGTGTTTTGCTGCTGGGTGCGAGTGGGACATAGAGAGAAGAGGGCTGGGGCTTAAAATGCAAAACGCCCCCATTTCTGGAGGCGTTTTTTACAAACAGAACTGCGCTTACAGAATAAAGCGGCTCAGATCCTCGTCTTCAATCAGCTTGCCGAGGTGGGCGTTGACGTAGTCGGTGTCGATGACAAAGGTCTCGCCGGACTTCTCGGAAGCGTCGTAGGAGATATCTTCCATCAGGCGCTCCATCACGGTGTGCAGACGACGGGCACCGATGTTCTCGGTACGCTCGTTGACCTGCCAGGCCGCTTCGGCCAGACGGCGGATGCCATCCTGGGTGAACTCGATGTTGACCCCTTCGGTGGCCATCAGCGCCTTGTACTGATCGGTCAGGGAGGCGTTCGGTTCGGTCAGGATGCGCTCGAAGTCATCGGTGGTGAGTGCGGTCAGCTCGACGCGGATCGGCAGACGACCCTGCAGCTCGGGGATGAGATCTGACGGCTTGGCGATCTGGAAGGCGCCGGAGGCGACAAACAGGATGTGGTCGGTCTTGACCATGCCGTGCTTGGTGTTGACGGTGCAACCTTCAACCAGCGGCAGCAGGTCGCGCTGTACCCCTTCACGGGAGACATCCGGGCCCGAGCTTTCGCCGCGCTTGCAGATCTTGTCGATCTCGTCGAGGAAGACGATGCCGTTGTTCTCGACCGCAGCGATCGCTTTCTGCTTCAGCTCTTCCGGATTGACCAGACGGGCCGCTTCCTCTTCGATCAGCGCTTTCATGGCCTCTTTGACCTTGATCTTGCGCTTCTTCTTCTGGTTCTGGCCTAGATTCTGGAACAGTCCCTGCAGCTGGTTGGCCATCTCTTCCATGCCCGGCGGGGTCATGATTTCGACACCCATCGGGGAGGCGGAGAGTTCCAGCTCGATCTCCTTGTCATCCAGCTGACCTTCCCGCAGTTTCTTGCGGAAGATCTGGCGGGTGTTGGAGTTGTCGGCTTTCTCTTCCTCACCCCAGGTGTTGCGCGGGTTGGGCAGCAGGGCGTCGAGGATGCGCTCTTCGGCAGCTTCCTCGGCGCGGTATTTCATCTTCTCCATCTCGGTTTCGCGCACCAGCTTGATGGCGGCATCGGTCAGATCGCGGATGATGCTGTCCACTTCCTTGCCGACATAGCCCACTTCGGTGAACTTGGTCGCTTCCACCTTGATGAAGGGGGCGTTGGCCAGCTTGGCCAGACGACGGGCGATTTCGGTCTTGCCTACACCGGTCGGGCCGATCATCAGGATGTTCTTCGGGGTCACTTCATGGCGCATCTCTTCGTTGAGTTGCATCCGGCGCCAGCGGTTGCGCAGGGCAACGGCAACGGCGCGCTTGGCATCGGCCTGACCAATGATGTGACGATCCAGCTCGTGGACGATTTCTCTCGGGGTCATCTCGGACATGATGGTGTTCCTGTATCCGGGGCGGGCAGTGCCCGCCCCTTGGGAAATTGGGTTTGGCTGGCGGCCTTATTTCGCCGAATAGTCCAGCACTTCGATGGTGTGGTTGCCGTTGGTGAAGACGCAGATGTCGCCCGCAATCTTGAGGGACTTCTCGACAATGGTCCTGGCATCCAGCTCGGTGTTTTCCAGCAGGGCGATGGCGGCGGACTGGGCGAAGTTGCCGCCGCTGCCGATGGCGATGAGATCGTGCTCCGGCTGCACCACGTCACCGTTGCCGGTGATGATGAAGGATTTGTGTTCGTCGGCCACGGCCAGCAGCGCTTCGAGGCGGCGCAGGGCGCGATCGGTGCGCCAATCTTTGGCCAGCGCCACGGCGGCGCGCTCCAGATTACCCTGATGGGCCTGCAGTTTTGCTTCGAAACGCTCGAGCAGGGTGAAGGCGTCGGCGGTACCGCCAGCGAAACCGGCCAGCACCTTGCCGTTATAGAGACGATGAACCTTGCGGGCGTTGCCCTTCATGACGGTGTTGCCAAGAGAGACTTGGCCATCGCCACCGATGACGACCTGACCGTTGCGGCGAACTGAAACTATGGTAGTCACTTTACTTACCTCGCTTGAGCCGAATGACGGCCTGACTGTGCATGGCAAGAAAGATGGGGATGGCAAACGGGCTTTTCAACCCTTCCTTTGGTCTGGATAAACGGGGTAGCAAACAGGGTGGGCGCGAGTGGCACCAAAAAAACAGGGCCGGGTGTTGCCACTCAGCCCTGCGTCATCGGTAAGCGGATTACCCTTTCTTGGGAATGCAGCCGCTGATGCCGGAGCTCTGCAGCTTGCGGTTGGCCGCGTCGGCGGCCGCCTTGCCGCTGAAGGGGCCCACCATCACCTTGTAGACGGTGCCGTTGGCGCCATTGATCACCTGCAGGCTGGAAGAGAGGCCGGCGGTGAAGGCGATACGCGCCTTGAGCGACTCTGCGGAATCCTGCGAGCGCAGGGCGGCGCACTGCATCATGTAGCGACCGCTGTCGGCGGCTGCGGTCTGGGCTGGCGGGGTCGCCGCTTTGGCCTTGGCCGCTTCGGCCCGCTCCCGTTCCAGCTCGGCACGGATCTCTCGCTCCATCCGCTCCCGTTCTGCCTTGCGGTCGATCACCTGCTCTTGCGCGCTGGCAACCGGTGCACCGGAGGTGGAAGGGGTGGTCGCCGGATTGGGCTGATAGGGCTTGGGCTGGCCGATGGGCGTTCCCGGTTGGGGAATGTCGGTCGGCACCGGCTGTGGCAGTTTTTCCGGTTGCAGGGTCATGGTATCTGCCGGTGGTGGCGGCAGCACACCCGGCTGGGTCGGCGGCTCTATGATATCGACCTGCTTGTTCTCAAGCCGTTCGATGTAGCTCCACTTCTCCTGAGGCAGCCCGTTATTCTGCGCTTTTGGCTTGTTGGCCTTTACCTGCTCCTCAATGGTGGGGGCGTCATTGCCCTTGCCATTGATCATGTAAAGGAAGCCACCAAAGCCTGCCAGCAGTGCCACGACCAGCAGCACTGGAATAACAGGAAAGCGGCGAGGGGCCGCTTTCTTGGTATTGCGGCCACCCGCCCGACGTCGCGGGCGGCTGCCGACATAATCCCGGGTTGCCATCTATTACATGCGCTCCAGGGTATGGATGCCCAGTACGCCGAGGCCCAGTTTCAGCACCTTGGCGGTGGCGGCGCACAGCAGCAGACGGCTCTGACGGGTTGCTTCGTCCACGCCATCCTTGTTGATCGGGCAGGCTTCATAGAAGGTCATGAAGTTGCCTGACAACTCGTACAGGTAGGTACAGAGCAGGTGCGGCATGCCTTTGTCGGCCACGCCGTTGACCGCGTCGGAGAACTGGATCAGCTTCTGGGCCAGCACCTCTTCGGCCTCTTCGTTCAGGGTCACGTTGCCGGTCAGCGTCTCGGCATCGATGTTGGCCTTGCGGAAGATGGACTGGATACGGGTGTAGGCGTACTGCAGGTAAGGGGCAGTGTTGCCTTCAAACGACAGCATCAGATCCCAGTCGAAGATGTAGTCGGTGGTGCGGTTCTTGGAGAGGTCCGCATACTTGACCGCGCCCATGGCGATGGCGTTGACCACGTTGGCCTTCTCTTCGGCAGAGAGGTCGCTGTTGCGGCTCTCCAGCAGGGCAGCGGCGCGCTCTTCCGCTTCGTTCAGCAGGTCAACCAGCTTGACGGTGCCACCGGAACGGGTCTTGTAGGGACGACCATCCTTGCCCAGCATCATGCCGAAGGCGTGGTGCTCGAGCGGCACGGATTCCGGCACATAACCCGCCTTGCGGGTGATGGTCCAGGCCTGCATCAGGTGCTGGTGCTGACGCGAGTCGATGAAGTACATGACACGGTCGGCGCCCAGGGTTTCATAACGGTATTTGGCACAGGCGATGTCGGTGGTGGTGTAGAGGAAACCGCCATCGCTCTTCTGGATGATGACGCCCATGGCCTCGCCATCCTTGTTCTTGAACTCGTCCAGGAAGACAACGGTGGCGCCTTCGCTCTCGACCGCCAGCCCCTTGGCTTTCAGGTCGGCAACGATCTCCGGCAGCATGTCGTTGTACATGGACTCGCCCATGATGTCCTTGTTGGTCAGGGAGACATTCAGGCGGTCGTAGTTGATCTGGTTCTGTTCCATGGTCATGTCGACCAGCTTCTTCCACATGGTACGGCAGTACTCGTCGCCGCCCTGCAGCTTGACCACGTAGTTACGGGCACGCTCGGCGAAGGCTTCGTCTTCGTCGTAGCAACGCTTGGCCTGGGTGTAGAAGGCTTCCAGATCCTTGAGTGCCATGTCGCTGGCGTGCTCGTTGGACATCTTCTCCAGATAGGCGATCAGCATGCCGAACTGGGTGCCCCAGTCGCCGATGTGGTTGGCACGGATCACTTTGTGGCCGAGGAATTCCAGCGCGCGCGCCGCTACATCACCGAGTACGGTGGAGCGGATGTGGTGCACCGCCATCTCTTTGGCCACGTTGGGGGCGGAGTAGTCCACCACCACGGTTTGTGGCGCCGGCAACCGTACGTTGGCGTTGGCAGAGGTCACCATGGCCTCGACCTGACCGGCCAGCCAGCGCTGGTCAAAGAAGAAGTTGATGAAGCCGGGACCGGCGATCTCGACCTTGGCGATCAGGTCGGAGGCAGGCAGGTGCTCGATGATGGCCGCTGCCAGCTCACGGGGATTCTTACGGGCCGGTTTGGCCAGCAGCATGGCCAGGTTGGTAGCCAGGTCGCCGTGAGCTTTTTCCTTGCATCGGTCTACTTGCACGCGGGCTTCCAGGTCCGCCGGCAGGACGCCTGCTGACTTGAGATTGGCTACCGTTTGTTCAAGTAGATGATGAATATGCTCTTTCATAACTGACCACCAAGGTTGCGCGTCGAAAAATGACTGATATATAAGGGCGTGAATTTTACCCGCATCGGCCCGAGAAAACTATAGGGATGACCCGCCGCTCGCTGTCGGGCGGATATTTCACTGCGTTTGGCGCCATATTCCAGAATATTGGGCGGAAATTACGGTGCTTATCCATTTCTACTGCATATCGAAGCGGCTTGTCCAGGCTATTTTCCCCTGATTGTTAAGGGTTTTTCCTTTCCGCTGACGGGAATGATCTCCTCCCTCTGGCCCGGCGTATCAACAGAGGTTCCCAACCGAGGAGTTTGCGATGCGACTGGCGCTGTTTCCCCTATCTGCCCACCTGCTGCCCGGCGGCATCATGCCGCTGCGGATCTTCGAACCGAGATACCAGCGGATGATTGCCGAGGCGGGGGAGTCCGGCTTTGCCCTCTGCATGGTGGACCCTCGCCAGCCCGACGCCCTGCGCAACATGCTGCCCATCGCCACCCGGGTCACCATCATCGATTTCGACCGGCTGCCGGACGGCATGCTGGGGATCACGGTGCAGGGGATGGAGCGGGTGCAGATAGAGGATCTGTGGCAGGAGCAGGATGGCCTGCGTATCGGCGAGGTGACGCCGCTGACGGCCTGGCCGCCCCGCCGGCTCCATCCCGATCAGCAACCGCTGGTCGAGGCATTGCGAGAGGTGTTTGCCGACTATCCCGACTATGCCGCCCTCTATCCCGCCCCCTGCTGGGACGATGGCAACTGGGTGGCCCAGCGCTGGCTGGAGGTGCTGCCGATTCCCCCCGAACAGAAGCAGCTGCTGCTGGCCGCTGCCGACAATCAGCCCGCCATCGCCCTGCTCAAGGGGGTTCTGGTGGCCAGTCACTGATTTTTTCCTGACCCGCTGATCCGCCAGCGCCATAGCGCCGTATCAGTCATCACCACAGCATGTTCGACAGCACACCAAAGGGATGGCGCAATGGCATATACTGGCCAACCACACTCGACCATACGCAGGACCTCGCCCGTGATGGATAACCCGGATGGCGACCTCAAATCTCTGCTGATCAGGGTGGCAGAGCAGGCCGACAAGGCTGCTTTTGCCCGCCTGTT
>NZ_CAWNZT010000030.1:0-281 GCF_963878965.1 Aeromonas sp. HMWF015
CCTATATGGACAAAGAGGACTACAGCAAGAAGGCCAAGTCTGCCGCCAGTGGCGACGACGTGCGTGAGGGTCTGATTGCCGTTATCTCCGTCAAGGTGCCGGATCCCAAGTTCTCCTCCCAGACCAAAGACAAGCTGGTCTCTTCCGAAGTGAAGACCGCAGTTGAGCAGGCGATGGGTGAGAAGCTGGCGGACTTCCTGCTGGAAAACCCGGGCGATGCCAAGATCGTGGTCAACAAGATTATCGATGCGGCCCGTGCCCGCGAAGCGGCCCGCAAAGCC
>NZ_CAWNZT010000030.1:291-1425 GCF_963878965.1 Aeromonas sp. HMWF015
GCTGACTGTCAGGAAAAAGACCCGGCTCTCTCCGAACTCTACATAGTGGAAGGGGACTCTGCTGGCGGTTCCGCCAAGCAGGGTCGCAACCGTAAGAACCAAGCCATCCTGCCGCTCAAGGGCAAGATCCTGAACGTAGAGAAGGCCCGTTTCGACAAGATGATCTCCTCGCAAGAGGTGGGCACCCTGATCACCGCACTGGGCTGCGGTATCGGTCGTGACGAGTACAACCCGGACAAGCTGCGTTATCACAACATCATCATCATGACCGATGCGGACGTCGATGGTGCGCACATCCGAACCCTGCTGCTGACCTTCTTCTATCGTCAGATGCCGGAAATCATCGAACGTGGCTACGTCTACATCGCCCAGCCGCCGCTCTACAAGGTGAAGAAGGGCAAGCAGGAGCAGTACCTGAAAGACGAAGACGCGCTGCTGCAGTACCAGACCGCCATGGCGCTGGATGGTGCTACCCTGCACGTCAACGAGTCTGCTCCGGCCATCGGTGGCGAGGCGCTGGAGCGCCTGGTCAACCAGCACCGCTCGGTGACTCACCTGATCACCCGCATGTCTCGTCGTGCGCCGGAAGCGGTACTGACCCAGCTGATCTATCAGCCGGAGCTGAACGAAGCGCTGCTGAACAGCGAGAGCGATCTGCTGGCCTGGTGTCAGGGTATGGAAGCCGTGCTCAACGAGAGCAACCACGGTATCCAGTACCAGATCCAGGTTCGTCGTGACGAAGAGCGCAGCCTGTACGTGCCGCACGCCGTGGTACGTCAGCACGGTGTCGATCGCGAATACCCGCTCAGCTACGACTTCCTGCAGTCCGGTGAGTACCGTCAGCTGGTTTCGCTGGGCAAGGAGATCGCCAACCTGATCGAGGAAGGTGGTTTCATCAAGCGTGGCGAGAAGGTCAAACCGGTTGCCAACTTCGTGGAAGCGGTCGAGTGGTTGATGGGCGAAGGCAAGCGCGGCATCTACATCCAGCGCTATAAAGGGCTGGGTGAGATGAACCCGGACCAGCTGTGGGAAACCACCATGGATCCGGAAGCTCGTCGCATGCTGCGCGTCACCATCGACGATGCCGTCGGTGCTGATCAGCTCTTCTCCACCCTGATGGGTGATGCCGTTGAG
>NZ_CAWNZT010000031.1:0-1780 GCF_963878965.1 Aeromonas sp. HMWF015
CCGCAGTCCCCTCACAGGACCCACGCGCGCCACTCCCATTGCCCGGCGGCGTCAACTGCTATGCCATCGCCGCGACCACTGCTAACAAGCGCAGCCTGCTGACCGACCGGCTAATTGGCGATGGACTGGTGCCGCTACGCAGCGCCCTCGGTCAGCACAACGAAGCGCGCCATCAGCTGGCTTTTCTTCCTGCCCATACCCTGATTGTCTATCGCACCAGCCATATGTCCCTGCTCGCCAACCCGCAGGTTGGCCAGCAACTGCTGCGCTGGCTCAGCCCCTTGCAGTTATAGCGAACTGGCTATTAAAGCAACAGAGTGCTGGTTCACAAAGGAGCCCTGTGGCACTCTGGGACGTCAAAGGAAAGACCCACACTGACACCTCATGTGTCCCCACTGCAAAGGAGCGCCACCGATGGCCAAAGCTAGCAAGAAAGAGATCAAGAAGAAGATCGCCGCTCGTCTTGAGAAAATTGCCAAGCATGAAGGCAAGATCAAGAAGCTGAAGAAGGCCCTGAAGTAGGGCCCACCGCATAAGAAAAACCGCCAACTGGCGGTTTTTTCATCCTCCTTTTCGCCCCTTTCCCATCTCTTTTGATACCAATGGCCTTGATGTAAACGCCTAAAGTGCACCTCAGCAGAACAACCTGGCTGAAGCCACGCACGTTCTCACCGCTGATATTTGGTCTAACAGCGCCAATCGGGCGCCGCGCGCCCCCTTGCCAGCAACTACCTTCAACGGAGTGTTTGATATGAGCCAGCAGTGGAGCGCCATATGTACTCTTACACCCTCACCTTCAAGGAAGATGTCGATCGCCTGACCGCCCCCGAGCAGGAGATCACCTTGCAGAGCCCCGCCCAGGCGGGGGATTTTATTATCCTCTCCGACGGCAGCCGCCATCAGGTGATGTTTATCACCCACAGGGCCAACTACAGCAGCCTCTATCTCGATAAAGGGGTCAGGGTGCCGCAAAGCTAGCGAATCATCTGTCAGTTAGCGAAAGCAAAAGAGCGGCACCTGGCCGCTCTTTGATCTCTCTTTATGTGGATTTGCTGTCACAGCACCTTGACCACCGGTTGGTGTACTATCTCGACGTCGTTTTTATAGACCACCAGCTCACCCGGTGGCACGCCTCGTTCACCCAGTACGGTGACGACGCACTCGTAGCGATAGGGGCCGCTCGTGAAGAGGTAGGTATGATTGCCCCCCGTCCCCTCCACCCTGACGGTGCCATTTTTCAGCACCAGATCCGGCTTGTCGGTGAGCGTCTTGCCCTTGGCCCAGGAGGCGTAGCGATAGTGGCCATCGTCCAGCTCGTCGATGCGGATGATAAATTTCTCGGTCTGCCACATCAGCTCGGGGCTCTTGTACTCCTGCACACTGGGATGCAGACCACTCTTCTGCCTGGCGATAAGCTCGGCTTTCAATTTGGCGGCCTGCGCCGTCTGATGATTGATACCGATCACCTTGCCATCAAAATCCATCCAGACCTCGCCACTACCCAGCATGATGCCGCGCCACCCCATGGTCTGCCAATCCTGCCCGACCCGGGAGGTTGCGATGCTTGTTAAAATGGCGTCATCAAATACCTCATCAAAACGGGTCAGCATCTCCGCCGGGGTTTTGATGGCGGGAATGGGATACTCCTGCTTGAAGGGGTACTTCATCTGGTTGGCAAGGGCCTGATGATCCCGGGCTTCTGCCGCATCGACCAACTGCTGCACAAAGGGGCGATATTCGGCCGGCAGCTGCTCGTCGGCTGATACAGGGAGAGCTACCC
>NZ_CAWNZT010000031.1:1790-9558 GCF_963878965.1 Aeromonas sp. HMWF015
TATTGCGGCCAAACAGTGCCCTGACATTCCATCTTGCTACTTTCATTCTGCCTGCTCTTCACATAACTAAACGGCCAGCCACTATCCGCAGACATTAGCTGGCGGACTTGAGCGATTTTTTAACTCGTCTGAGTGCCATCTGCCGCTTGAGCGGTGACAGGTAATCAATGAACAAGTTGCCATCCAGATGATCAATTTCATGCTGCATGACAATGGCCAAAAAATCGCTGCTCTCGATGGTGATCGGATTACCTTTTCGATCCAGTGCAGATACCACCACCGAGCTGTAACGCTCGACATCCGCGTAATAATCCGGCACGGAGAGACAGCCCTCTTGTCCAAGCACTTTATCAGTACCGCTTATCACTTGTGGATTAATCAAAACCAGCGGCTGATCCCTGCTCTCGGACAAGTCGATAATAACGACTGCCTCTTTACGCCCGACTTGAGTCGCGGCCAAACCAATCCCGTTTTCCGTCGCATACAGGGTTGCCAGCATGTCATCGATCAGCCCCTGTACGGCAGCGATATCCTCAACTCGCTCGGCCTTTATCCTCAACCTGGGATCGGAAGCCGTCAAAATATTCAAAATCGCCATCACAACTCTCCATTAACCACTTTTTTCAATCCGAGGTCACAGCCCAACGGCCGGGACATGGAGACAAACGCCTGATCCTCTTCGACCACGTTGTAACCAAGGCGCTCATAAAACCGTATCGCCCCATGGTTCTCTGTGAAGCTGGACAAGGTGACCCGGCATTTCCCCTCACGCTCAGCCTCCTGATGCAGCCGTTCCATCACGGCAGCGCCAAGCTGCCGCCCCTGATACTGAGGGAAAATGATCAGCAGATGAACATGCTGGGCATCCTCATATGGCTTGCTACATAACAGACCAATGCGCTCTCCCCCATGCAGGATCCACGAAAACCATTGCGGCAGATATGAGCTGGTTAGTCGCTCGCGTTGAAATTGGTCATCCCAGCCAAAGAGCGCCTCAACATAGGGAAAAATCCCCTCTTTGACGACAATAAAGACCTGTTCAAATTCATCTTGCGACACATCAATCAGCTCAATATCCATCTCTTTCCCTGCTCAAGCCATATTGAATACGCTGTTAGCGCACAATCACCCTATTACGATTTTTCCAAAAGGCTGCAGATTCTGAAGCATCACGAGCGGTCACAACACCTCAACCTTTACCTTGATAACACCTTCGCGAATATTGGCGATGGAACTAAAGGCAGATTTGGAGAGATCGATAATACGCCCGCTTTTAAAGGCGCCGCGATCATTGACCTTGACTACCACGCTCTTGCCGTTGGCGAGGTTGGTCACCCGCACCATGGAGCCAAAGGGCAATTCCATATGGGCGGCGCTATTGAGGTTGTTGCGATAGAGCTCGCCGCTGGCGGTCTTTTTACCGTGATAACGGTCGGCATAATAGCTGGCGTAACCAGTCTCGCTATAGCCGCGCCAGCTGCCGCCGTGGCTCTCGTCATAACGGCTGCTACAGGCGGCCAGCAGCAGACAGACAAGCAGCAGCCCCCCTTTGCAGGCCGATTGCACCACTCCCTCTCTCCCGATGCCGCGCATCTACTTCTCCTCGCTCACCTTGCCGGATAGATAGCCCGGCTGATCATATCGCATCGCAGTAACGGGGAGATTCTCCCCATACCGGCAAGCCACCGCAATGTAGGCGGCCCCTTGCCATCATGGCGCCCAGCCCGGTTGCCAACGCCGTGGCCACCACGATTGTTGCAATAAATACAGGCCTTAAATCACCACTGTTGCACCCAAGAGACAATCAAGGGGCCACTTCTCTGCTCTCGTTTGCCAACTTGAGCAAGCAAACTCCCTCCGATCTGCGTCCGCAACGCAGCACAACAAGAGGGATACTTAACCAGAACCGGGCAAGCCCGTTCATCCGCAGCCTTACCCCATCAGGGGCTGCGCCGCTACTTTGCCATATTTTTCCAATAAAAAGGGAGGCGAATGCCTCCCTTTTCTCTTGCTATTTGCCCATCAGAGTCAGGCGATCAGCTTGTCATCGGCAAAGCCGAAGCCACGCAGACCCACCACATGCACATGCTCGTGCTTGCCTTGCACTTTACGGATGAGCTTGTAGGTGGTGCCCTTCTCGGGACTGATGTTCTCGGGCGCAGCGATAAGCAGCTGCATATCCTGCCGCTCGCACAGCTCGAACAGGGTGGCGATGGATTTGCCATCCAGACGGGCCGCTTCGTCGAGGAACAACAGGCGGCAGGGGGCGATGTCCTTGCCACGCAGACGGCGGGACTCCTCCTCCCAGCTGATCAGCACCATCAAGAGGATGGCCTGACCGGTACCGATCGCCTCACCGGTGGAGAGCGCGCCGCTCTCGGCCCGCAGCCAGCCATCGGCACCGCGCTGCACCTCGATCTCCAGCTCCAGGTAGTTGCGATAGTCGAGCAGCACATCGCCCATCACCTGATAGCTGCGATCACCCTGCTCCACTTGTGGGTTGAGACGCTGGAACAGCTTGGCCATCGCCTCGGAGAAGCTGAGCTCCTTGTCGGCGAACAGATCGTTGTGCATTGCAGTTTGGTCGGCCAGCGCCGTCAGCAGACGGGTGTGGGCCTCGCGGATATTGACGTTGAGGCGTACCCCGCGCACCAGACCGAAGGCGATGTTCTGCAAGCCCTGGTTGAGCACCCGGATGCGGTTCTGCTCGCGGCGGATGATGTTGGTGATCTTGGCCGCCACCTCGTGAGAGGAGAGCGACAGGTGGGTTTCCCGCTGCTTGAGTTCGTCTGCCAGACGGGCCAGCTCGATCTCCATCTCCTCGATCGCCTCGACCGGATCATCGGAGCGGATGATATCGTTGCGAATGCGATCCTTGAGGTAGCGGTAGACCTGCACGTAGAAGGCCACCTTCTGCTCGGTGCTGCGGTTGCCCTCGGAGAGACGCAGCGCATCGCGCAGGGCCT
Organism: Aeromonas sp. HMWF015; assembly: GCF_963878965.1. Taxonomy (NCBI): domain Bacteria; kingdom Pseudomonadati; phylum Pseudomonadota; class Gammaproteobacteria; order Aeromonadales; family Aeromonadaceae; genus Aeromonas; species Aeromonas sp. HMWF015. Next base: position 4,757 of record NZ_CAWNZT010000031.1, read on the forward strand.
CGTCGTGGGCCACCGCCACCCGCAGGGCGCCAAGGGCCTTGTCCGACATGGAGCGCAGCTCGTCGCTGTCAAGGTACGCCAGCTCGCGCTTGTTGAGGCGCTTCTCGACGTCGGTCTCCCGCGCCAGCCGCACCACCCGCGACCAGCTCGCCTTGTGACCCACCAGAGATTTACGGGCGCTGTAATAATCCTTGCCTTCGAGCTTGAGACGACCACCGAGGGATTCGATCTCGCGCTTGGTCACCTGCAACTGGGCCTCGGCGCTGGTGCGACGGGAACGGGTGCGGATCAGCAGCTCTTCGATCTCTTTCTTGTGGGCGCGCGCCTTCTCTTCCATATCGTCAGAGAGGGTCAGCCCCATGGCCGCCAGCTCCTGCTCGAACTCGGTCAGGGTCTGGCGCTTGGCCTCGACGCTGGAGTTGAGGGCGGTGCGCAGTTGCAGCGCCTCGGTGTAACGCTGGGCAATCTGCTTGTGCTGCTCGCCAGCGGTGCGGGCTGCCAGCTCGGCCGCCTTGAGCTTCTCTTTGAGTCGCTCGCTCATCTCGGACGCCTTGCCCAGCAGGTCTTGTGCATCCTGATAGGCAAAGTGCGGCAGACGGGCCACCAGCTGATCGAGGGCGTAGCAACGGCGCTTCTGCTCGGCCAGCAGATCGCTCACCTCATCGTAAGCAGCCTGCAGCACCGCAAGATCCTGCGGATCCTGACGCAGTACCTGCACCATGGTTTCCAGTTTTTCCAGCGACTTGCCGTGCTTGGCGATAAAGGCTTCGGCCTGTTTCAGGGCTTCCACGTCTGCATGAGCCGCCTCGAGGCGGGCCGCCAGATCAGTCTCGGCAAACAGGTGGGCAAAGGGCAGCATCCCCTGCACCAGCTGGATATGACGGGTCAGCTGGGCGGCAGCCGCTTTGGCATCGCTCAGCTGCTTGTCGCACTCACCGATGGCACCTTGCAGCGCGCGCAGTTCGGCCTGCTTGGCCTGCACTTCGGCTTCGGGGTCGGGGCGGAAGGCGATATCCAGATGCTGACCGATAAAGTCGCGGAAGTGACCGTAGAGACGGTGATACTTCTGCTGCTCGAAGGCGGCCTTGGCGTAGCCCTCGATGAGCCCTTCGCGCTCAAGGTCGAGCTGCTCGATCCGTTTTTCCCGCGCCGCGCGACCAAACAGCGGTAGCTCGGGGTAGCGGGAGAAGCGCACCTGACGCTTGCTGGTGCGCACCAGCACGGCGTCCCCCAGCTCGTCCGCTTCCACCAGATCCTCGTCAAAGGAGTCGGGGTTGCCCTGAATGAGGTAGATATCTTCCGGGCAATCTTCCAGCTTTTTCAGCCGCTCGATGGCGCCCTCAAGGTCGAGCACCACCAGGGCGCTGCGAGCCGGGCCGTAGAGCGCGGAGTAGTAAGGGGCATCGTCGATGGAGATGTCGTCGTAGACATCGGAGAGCAGCACGCCCCCCACCTGCTCGGCGATGCGGGCAAGACGGGGATCCGCCTCACCAGCCCCCAGCTGCAGGTTGCGAATTTGCAGCTCCAGCGCCTGTTTCTGCGCCGCAATGCGGTTGCTCTCCTGCTCGAACTCGCGCTCCTTGTCGAGCACGGTCTGCATACCGGCCGAAAGCTCTTCGGCGGTAGTCAGCGGCAGACCGCTCTGCTCGCGCAGCTGCTCGAGCTTCTCGAACGATTTCAGCCAGCGCGGCGCCAGCTTGGTGAGCTCCGCAATATCGCGACCCAGCTGGGTGCCCTGATGCTCGAGGCTGGCGCGGCGCTGGTTCACCTCTGCCTGCTGCTCGGAGAGCTCCTCCTGACGGGTGCGCTGGGCTTCGAGGAAGATCTCCAGCTCATCGCTGCTGGCAATCAGCTGGCCAGAGGCCTGCTGCAGCTCGTCACGCAGCTTGAAGAGACTCTTCTGGCTTTCGCTCTCTTTCTCGAGGCGAGCCAGCGCGGCGCGCAGCCCCTGCCCCTGGGCAATACGGGCCTTGTCTTCGATGTGACGCTTGAGCAGCGCCTGCGCGGTAGGCCAGGCGGCCTCGCGCACTGTCTCCGGAGCGATGCTCAAAAGCAGCGCCAGCGCCGCTTCATGCTCGGCCACCGCCGCCTTGGCCAGCGCCAATTGCTGTTCGGCCCCCAGCACCCGGCTGGTGAGACTCTGCTCGGCTGCGCGGAACTGGTGCAGGGTGTCGCTCGCCTGTTCGGCGGTCAGCCCCGGCAGCTCGCACTGCTCGCGGGCAGCATCGAGGGCCTGCACCGCCTGACGGTACTGGATGGCGCGGGTCTGCTGGATATCAAGCGCCTGTTGATAGTCGGCCAGCTGGGTCTTGAGGCTGTCGACTTCTGCCTGTGCCAGCTCCTTGCGCTCTTCTACTTCCAGCAGCTGGCCGTGGATCTCTTCCACTACCGCCTGCTGCTGTTCGAGTTTGTCAGAGAGATCCGCCAGATCGGCGCGATACATCTCGATCTTCTTCTGCAAACTGACAGCCGCCATCACCTTGGCCAGATGCTCGGAGGCAGACTCCAGCTCGTCGGTCAGCAATTTTTCGCGGTTGGTGAGCTGCTCCACCTCGTCGGCCAGATAGATGGCGCGCTGTTTCTCTTCGGCCAGAATGCGGCGCTTGTCGGCCAGCTCCTGGCGCGCCTTGAGGGCCAGCTCGGAGAGGCGGCTCTTCTCGGCGGCGTTACGCACATAGTCGGCAGCCACATAGTGGGTGGTTTCGGTGATCAGGTTCTTGAACAGATCCCGCTGCCCCTGGGTTTCCTTGATCGCTTCCAGCGTGCGGCGGTTTTCATAGATAGCCGCCTCCATGTCTGCAAACGCCTTGCGCACCCCGGAGTTTTCCGGCAGCAGGTACTCGCGCAGGGAACGGCTGATGGACGAGGAGATGCCGCCGTAGAGGGAGGCTTCGATCAGGCGGTAGAACTTGCCGCGATCTTTTTGATCACGCAGCTTCTTCGGGGTGATGCCGAACTCGAACATGAAGTTGTGATAGTCGGTCACCGTATTGAATTTGGCGACTTTCAGCGCCCCCAGCTCGGCGGCCGCCCCTTTCAGATCGGTAAAGGCGCGTACCCGCCCCTTGCCGCCATCAAGCTTCTCCAGTAGCAGATCGGTCGGCGCCAGATTCTCCGGCACATCCACCAGCGCGAACGGGGTGATGTTGACCTTGTTGTCACGGTTGGCCACCTGTTCAAGGTGGACGCCGACCCAGATCCGCTGTTCGCGGCTGTTCATCACTTCGAGCAGGGAATAGCAGTGGCCGCGCTGCAGCTTGCCGTAGAGCCCCTTGTCACGGGAGGCGCTGCTGGAGCCCGCTTCCGTAGTATTGCGGAAATGGAGCAGTGACTGGTCGGGGATGAGCGCCGCGATAAAGGCCGCCATGGTGGTGGACTTGCCCGCGCCGTTGCCGCCGGAAAGGGTAGTGACCAACTGGTCGAGATCGAAGGTCCGGGCAAAGAAGCCGTTCCAGTTGACCATAGTCAGGGATTTGAACTTGCCTCGCACCGGTTATACCTCCAGATCCAGTTGTTCTTCATCGAGATCCGCCTCGATGTCATCAAAGAGCGAGTCGCTGCTCGGCATTTCGTCGTCGTGGAAGATGGCTTCACCCTCCAGGATCATCCGCAGCTGAACGGCACGCGGATCTTCATCGGAGCGCACGTCGGCGGCGAAACGGAATACCGATTCGTTGACCCGGAATTTATCCCCGTTGCCAAGGGCGGTGATCATGCCAAGGCGGCGCAGGCGACGCATGGAGGTACGGATCTTTTCGAGCAGCTTCTTCTTGTCGAGATCGGTACCGCCGGAGCGGCTGTTGACCATCCGCAGCAGCTGCTTCTCGTCGGCGAGGCTCAGCACCTCCTCCTGCAGCTCGGCCATGGCAAATACCCCTTCCGAAGCCAGACGGTCCGGGCTCAGATAGAGGTAGCAGAGCACCTTGCCCACCAGCATATCGAGCTCGGAGAGCACAGTGGTGCCGATGTCGGAGCTCGGGCGCGGGCGCAGGTAAAAGAAGCCTTCCGGCGCCTTGATCAGCTCCACCTGATAGCGGCCGTAGAAGATCTCCAGCTCGCCGTGATATTCGACCAGCGCCGAGTGCTGCTCGAACTCGTCGGCACTGATGTGGCGGCCGGAGCGCAAGGCGGTGTCGATGCGCGGAAACAAGGGGTTGGCAATCGCCTCTGCAAGGCGCAGCGGCAAGGGAAACTCAGAATTGATCAATGACATAGGCCTGAACCTTGGATCCAGCTTGGTTAATGGGTTTCCATGCGGGTTGGCGATGCAGTTCGCGCTCGCCGCTGGCATGGCCCAGGCGCACGGCCTGGTCGATCAAAAGACGCGCCACATCGAAGTGGGCATGGGCCGGGTAATCCAGCAGGTATTCGCGCAGCACATCGGCCAGATCCAGCTGCTGCCCCTGCTCGGGGTAGCGGGCCAGATAGCGCTCGATACGCTCGGCCAGCTCCTGGTTGATATCCACCATCTCGACGTACTCCATCTCGAGGGGCACCTCGCCGGTCACCTCCTCGTCGTGGATGGCGATGGTTTCATCGCGCAGCTCCAGCAGACGGGGCTCTTCGGCCACCCGCAGCTGCCAGTTGTGCTGCTCGAAATTGCGGATGGACTCGCGCAGTCGCTGGCTGAAGGCACGGTTCTTGTCCATATCGATGGCGTTGCGGATAAATTTGTGGACGTGCCTGTCGTAGCGGGACCAGAGCTCGATGCACTGCTGACCCCAGCTGGTGATGACGTCAAGGCGCCCTTGCAACGCGTGAGTCAGCTCCTCGACGTGAAACAGGTCATCGCGCCCCTGCGC
>NZ_CAWNZT010000031.1:9568-14604 GCF_963878965.1 Aeromonas sp. HMWF015
CGTGAGTCAGCTCCTCGACGTGAAACAGGTCATCGCGCCCCTGCGCCGCCTCCTGAATATTGAGCAGCCCCGCCTGCAGGCGGTGGCCGGCAGCGTCCAGGGTATCTTGCAGCTCACGCAGGGTCTGGCCGGTCTCGTGCAGCAGTTTTTCGCAGCTGTGAATGGCATCGACCCAGTTCTGGGTCAGCAGGGCCGCAATTTCGCTTTTGACCTGATTCTGCTGCTCATCCATGGCGCGCTGGGTGAGATCGATCCGCCCCAGCGTCTCTTCCAGCGAGAAGGTGAGGCGCGGCAGCACCTCGGCATCCCACTGCTCGCGGGTGTTAGTCTCAAGCGCCGCCTTGCGGGCGGTGTCGAGCTCGGCAGCCAGGTGTTCGAGCAGAATGGAGAGCTTGATGGAGTCAACCTGACGCTGATCCATAAAGAAGTCGACGATGCTCACGCCCAGGCGAGACAGGCGGTAGAGGCTCTCCCCCGCCACCATGTCGGTGTTGAAACGCGACAGCAGCTGCTGGCGAATAAGGTCGTTGATGGCGTTGTTGGCGCGACCTGTGAGGGTCTCGTCCATCTGGCCGAAGGCGCTGCTGACATAGCCAAAGGCGTCGTGCAGCGCCGCTTCCGACAGATCCGACTCATCCTCGGACAGGGTCTTGATTGCAATCAGAAAGGCCAGCCGGTCGGTCGGCAGGCTCAACGCCAACCCCTCCTGCCTGACCCACCCTACTAGCTCCGGCAAAGAACGCTCTGGCAGGGTACGGGATGTACTCATCATGATGTTGTCATCTCGTTGTTGTATTGGGCGCAAAATCGTGCGCGCGGCTACATCCGGTAGCATCGAAAACATGGTTCACATCGACGTGAACCGCGAGCAATCAGCTGGCCGGCTTCTGGGCCATCACATGGATATAGCGACCAAGGGCGACAAAAGGCTCCTGACGGCAATATTGCTGCTCCATGGCCAGCAGATCGTCGAACTTCTCCACCTGATCCTGCTTGTGACGCATATAGTCGTGGATCACCCGCACCCCGGTCTTGCCGATGATGCGCAGCCCCCCGCGACCAATCCAGTCATAGACCTGCTCCGGCAGCTGGGGATTGGTGGGCGTAAGCGCAGTCTGGCGCTTCTTGCGAAGGCCAAGGCGTACATAGTCAAAATTGCCCACCACCAGGCTCTGGAACAGCAAGCCATGACGGTTGTAGAAAAGCAGCGACAGTATGCCCCCGGTATTGACGAAAGGGAACAGACCCAGCAAGGTCTGGCGCGGCTCGGCAAGCCACTCCAGCACAGCATGGCAGAGCACCAGATCAAAGGTACCGGTCACGTGTTGCTTCAGATCCTGAATGGGGCAATGGATGAGACGGATTTTGTCTTCCAGTCCCTTCTCGGCGATCTGGCTGCGGGCCAGTTCCAGCATTTCTGCTGACAGATCGCACAGCTCCACCTGATGGCCCATGGCCGCCAGCTTCTGGGCGAAATAACCAAAACCGCCCCCCGCATCGAGGATGCGCAGCGGTCGGTTGCCAAGGCGGGCCAGGCAGGCTTCGATGTCGCTCCAGACAATGGTGGTGCGGATGCGCCCCTTGGTGGAGTCGTAAATGTTGCGGGCGAACTTGTCGGCGCGCCCGTCAAAACTCTGATCGTGCTTCAAGGAGAAACTCAACGTTAGCGCCACAGGGTTGTGGCCATCCCAAAAAAGAGAGGTATTCTGTCACATCCCGAATTTGCTGAAAACTCAAGGAAGTGTCTGCCGTGTTTGTGATTAAAAAGTGGCTGGGTCAGCTGTTGATGCCGCTCCCCTTCTCCCTCTCCCTGCTGCTGGTCGCCCTGCTGCTGCTCTGGTTCACCCGTTTTCAGAAAACCGGCAAGCTGCTGGCCACCCTCTCGCTGCTCATTGTGGCGCTGATGGGGATGCGGCCGGTGAGCTATGAACTGGCCCGCGGGCTGGAGCAGACCTTCCTGCCGTTCGAGGTGAGCCAGCATCCTGACATCCAGGCCATCGTGGTGCTCGGCAATGGTCATGTCAGCGACCCTGCGGTGCCGATGCGCAGTTGGCAGAACAATATCGCCCTGGCCCGCACTCTCGAAGGTGTTCGGCTGGCCCAGGCTTATCCGCAGGCGGAGCTGATCTTTTCAGGCTATGTATCGGGGGATACCCTCTCCAATGCCGAGGTCAATGCCCGGATGGCCGAGAGCCTTGGTATTCCCCGCGCGCGGATGACGTTGTTTGAAAACAACAAAGACACTCATGATGAGGCGGTCAGTATCAGCCGCCACCTCAAGGGAAAAGAGGTGGCGCTGGTCAGTTCTGCCGCCCACCTGCCGCGCGCCATGGCCCTCTATCAGGGTCAGGGACTCAAGGCCGTGCCGGCCCCCACCGATTACACCGCCAAGCAGAGCCAGGTACCCCAGCCGCTCTACAGTTATTTACCCAAAGGACGTTATCTGATGTATTCCGAAGCTGCCATCCACGAATGGATTGGGGTATGGTGGGCTCGCTTGCGGGGGCAGGTTAACGAATGAGCGATCAAGCGTTTCATTCCTGATTTGGATCAGGAAAGCGAAAAAAAATTACGTCATTTGCCGCCGGGTCAGCTATCTTGGGCTCGGTTCAATTCATATAATGTCGCGCAATCAAATGCCTAGGAGATATACAAGATGAGACAGCACCTGGTAATGGGTAACTGGAAACTGAACGGCACCAAGGCTTCTGTAGAAGCTCTGATCAAAGGACTGACCCCGGCTGCTGCCGCTCATCCTTCTGTACAAGTCGCCGTCTGCCCGCCGGTTATCTTTTTGGGTCTGGTTGAGCAACTGACCGCTGGCAGCAAGATTGCCTACGGTGCCCAGAACGCTGACGTTCACGAGTCTGGTGCCTTCACCGGCGAAAACGCCCCCTCCATGCTGAAAGCCTTTGGTTGCACCTACTCTCTGGTCGGCCACAGCGAGCGTCGTACCCTGCACGCAGAGACTGACGACGTGGTTGCTGCCAAGTACGAAGCGATCCAGAAAGGCGGCCTGATCCCGGTTCTGTGCATCGGTGAAACTCTGGAGCAGTTCGAAGCCGGCGTGACCAAAAACGTGGTTGAGACCCAGCTGAAAGCTGTTATCGACCGTTGCGGCATCGCCTCCTTCAACAACGCCGTTATCGCTTACGAGCCGGTATGGGCCATCGGTACCGGCAAGACTGCCACTCCGGAGATCGCTCAGTCCGTTCACGCTCACATCCGTCAGTACCTGGCCGGTTTTGATGCCGCCGTTGCTGCCAAAGTACAGATCCTGTACGGCGGTTCCGTCACTGGCGCCACTGCAGCCGACCTGTTCGGTCAGCCGGACATCGACGGTGGCCTGGTCGGTGGTGCGTCCCTAAAAGTGGACGACTTCTCCCAGATCATCGCTGGCGCTGCCAAGTAATCGCTGATTACGGCAAAGAGAGGGGCTCGTCCCCTCTCTTGTATCGCTTTTCCTATGGTGGCCCCCGCATCCCATATGAAAGCCGATATAGTAAAAGTGGCTTGTCTATTTAAACATTCGTATTTGACAACTCAGATCCAGAGGCACTCATGACCAAACAAATCAAACGTATTGGTGTTTTGACCAGTGGTGGCGACGCACCGGGTATGAACGCAGCCATTCGCGCCGTGGTTCGCGCCGGTTTGCATCATGGCCTGGAAGTTTACGGTATTTATGATGGCTACCTCGGTCTGCACCAGGATCGTATCGTCAAGCTGGAGCGTCACAGCGTTTCCGACGTGGTGAACCGTGGTGGTACTTTCCTCGGCTCCGCCCGTTTCCCTGCTTTCAAAGACCCCGCAGTGCGCGCCGAAGCGATCGAAAACCTGAAAAAACACGGTATCGATGCGCTGGTCGTCATCGGTGGTGACGGCTCCTACATGGGTGCCAAGAAGCTGACCGAAGAGGGTTTCCCCTGCATCGGCCTGCCGGGCACCATCGACAACGACATCGCCGGTACCGACTTCACCATCGGTTTTGATACCGCTCTGAACGTGGTGGTTGACGCCATCGACCGTCTGCGTGACACCTGCAGCTCCCACCACCGTATCTCCGTGGTCGAGATCATGGGCCGCCACTGTGGCGATCTGGCCATGTCTGCCGCCGTTGCCGGTGGTGCCGAGTATGTGATCGTGCCGGAAGTAGCCTTCGACAAAGAGAAGCTGCTCAAGCAGATCAAGGAAGGCGAAGCCAAGGGCAAGAAGCACGCCATCATCACCATCTGCGAGCACGTTACCGACGTGAACGCGCTGGCCAAGGACATCGAAGCCCTGACCGGTCGTGAAACTCGCGCCACCATCCTCGGCCACATCCAGCGTGGCGGTGCCCCGACTGCCCGTGACCGCATCATGTCCAGCCGTATGGGTGCTTACGCCGTTGAGCAGCTGCTGGCTGGTCACGGTGGTCGCTGCGTCGGTATCCAGCGCAACGAGCTGGTACACCACGACATAATCGACTGCATCGAGAACATGAAGCGTCCGTTCGATCAGGAGCTTTACAACCTCTCCACCACCCTGTTCTAAGCCTCGCGGCTTTTTACCGGCTGTTGATGACAAAAACCCTCCATCGGAGGGTTTTTTAATATCTTGCAAAAACGGGGGCATCGGCACGCTGTGTGCCCCTCACCATACGGGTTGCCTGATTCCCAAGCCTTGCGCCATCTGACTGATCACCAGCCTTCCTCTGCTCACAGCAACTGGCATCAGCCTAAGAACAAAGTTCCGGTATTGTCGTGGATCTTTTATCACTGCGAACCGGATTGCGTTGACCTGTCCTCTGTCGCCCCTGAAACGAGCTTGTTCAGCCTCCTCGTCATACGCCGCTTTTTATATCTCAATCTTGTAGAGGGGATTCAGATATCTTACCCAACCATGCTCCGGCGCTGCTTTCGTATTGCACTCACATGACTCACGCAGATGCACCGGCTACGCAAATCGCTACTCGCGCCCAGCCCAGCCCAGCCCAGCCCAGCCAGAGAATACGCCTCTGGCCTATTGCGCACCTCACTCTTGCTGCGGCCATGTCT
>NZ_CAWNZT010000032.1:0-3806 GCF_963878965.1 Aeromonas sp. HMWF015
ATGTTCAAGAAGCTGGAAACCTTGCTGTCGGACATCGAACGCATCAACAACAAGCTCGCACGCATGATGCCATGCCAGCCAGACCCGCCCACTGATGACCGCCGTGATAAACCCGACTCTGCCAACACTTAACGCCTATACTAAGGAGCCTTTCTGATGACCTTATCTGACCTGCTGCGCGATGTGCGCATGAGCTTTGCCCCCGCGCCGCAACCCACTTTCGGCAACCTTGACAACGCCACTAGTATGGCCCTGACGGCGGCCATTTTGCAGGCTGTCCCGTTCCTGTGGATGGTTTCTATCTTGGGGGTGGATGACCCGCACGCCCCGCGCTTTGACCCGCTCAAGCCGACCCTGCGCAGTGGCCGCAAGGCGCAAGCGCGTTTCATAGTTCCGGCCAAGCCGAGCAAGCGGGCTCACCAGTACGAAGAGATGGACAGCAGCGTTATCTGGACGTGGCAACAGCTGGCCCAGATGCTGGAAGGGCTCGACCAGCGCCAAGCCAACAACCTGCTCGAAGAGCTGGCCTTGGCTGCCTTTGGTGATGACCTGATACGGGTCGGTTTCCATGGCAAGTCTGCCGCCGTCAATACCGACCCTGTCGCCAACCCCAACGGGGAGGATGTGATGGTGGGCTGGCCCGCCTTGGCCAAGGCGGCTGACCCCGAGGGGCTGCGGGTGCTGCGCGATGCAGTCACCTTCTCCACAAGCGGCAAGGGCGATTTCGCCGATCTCGACAGCATGGTGTATGCCCTGATTGAGAAGTTGCCCGAGTCGTACCGCCAAGACCCGCGCTTGGTGGTGATGGTCGGTGGTGACCTGCTGCGCGCTCACCAGAAAGCCCACCTCAAGGCCGGACAGGTACGGGATAAAACCCAGCGCATGAAGATTGCGGATTTGGGTTTTGTCTCGCACCAGCATATGCCAGGCACCTATCTGGCCATCACGCTGGTCGAGAACCTGCAGGTGCTCACCGTCAACCATACCCACCGCCTGACTGCGGGCGATGTTGACGACTTGGCCAGCTGGGGCATTCGCTACAACCGCGCCCAGACCTACGCCTTGGGCGAGCCAACCGCCTACGCCGCTTTTGATGCCATCACCCTTGCAACCGAGGAGTAACCCCATGCAACAGACCCCCACCTTGCAGGCTGTGCCGACTGCCCCCGCTGTCACTCGTGCCAGTCGCCTGGATGAACATGTGGCCCTGTTTCAAAGCGAGCACAGCAAGCTGATGGAACTCGACCAAGAGATATTGACCTTGCGCGAGCAGCGCAAAAACCTGATGGCGCAAATCCCGTCCGCCAAGGCGCGCCGCGAGGAGCTGCGCCAAGGGCGGATTAACCAGCTGATGGGCGGGGTGGTGTCGCTGGAGGCGGCGCAGGAGTACCGCGAGTTGACCGAGCTGCTGGAGGATGCCAAGGCGGCAGCCAGCTTGTCGGAGTGTCAGGAGAAGCGTTTGGCGTTGCCGCTCTATCAGACCCAGCTGGCGGTGAACAGTGCCCAGAGCATGGTCGCCGGATGTTATGAAAGCTACCTCGACCACAAGCTGGCTCCCGCCATCTTGCCCAACCTCAAGCAGCAGCTGGCCGAACTGGCGGCCCTCACCCGCGCCAAGGGCTGCATCATCGGGATGGAAGGTGCGCGCCGCTGGGCGCTGAACGAATTGGGTTCGGCCCTCAAGGAGGCAATGAACGGCGAGCAGGTGGTGCTGGAGGGCGACAGCCCCGCCGCCCGTCAGGCGTTGCTCACCTCAACCCGTCCCCAGTGTGCCGATCTGCTGGCCCTGTGTGACAGTCCAGGCAAACGCCAATGCCTGCAACGGGAGTTGGAGGAGTAACCGCCCAGAAAAACAAAAGGGAGCCTGCCAGGGCTCCCTATTTGCTTACCCCACCCCCAAATCCAGAGGAGCAAGCCCATGCACCATAGCAAAGCCCCTGATCCCCAGCAAGAGTTGCATCCACAGATCAATTCGGATAGCCTTCCAATCACCAAGGGCCTAGACACCCCTTGGTACGGCTGGCGGATTAGACACCCGCAAGCGGCGACTCACGTAGGAAAATTTGTATCCCTTTCCCCCATTTCTGGCCTCTTGCCGGAGATCTATCCTGTTTTGGGGGCATGGGTCGGGAGCCAAAGAAAACGCCCCCACTGTGCCTGCCTACGTGAGCACTGTCTTGCGGCTACCCGATCCGCCCTGCGTCAACTTCACGTAGGGATAACCCAAATGATTTTCACCTTCCTGATCGCCACCCATGGCAAGGTCTCTGACCTTCACCGTATACGCACCATTTCTGCCGTCGCTGATACCGAAGCCCAAGCTCGCGCCAATCTGCCTGGCTTGCCACTCGTGTTTGTTGCCCGTATTCCCAATGCGAAAAGGGGGCAAGCATGAACACCCACCAAACCCCTTCAAAAGAGCTTACCCGCGTTACCGCTGAACTGGATACGTCAGTGTGTGCCCTTCATACCCTTTCCCATTTGTTGTCCGCCAGCGTGGATTGGGAGCGTAAGAGCCGCATCGACCATGAAGAGTTTACCTATGGCCTTTCTGGCCTGCTCAAGGCACTGGCGAAAGACATAGACACCAACTCTTGCCGGATCAGCGAGCTGAATGATCGGCTGCCTGGAGGTGAGTCATGACCTCTATTCGTATTGTCTCTGATGTCTCCCTGGCAGCCCGTGGGCAATGGCCCTTTATCCTGGCTGAACTTGGCCTATCACTTCCCAAGCGTGGCCAGCATGGCCCATGCCCCGCCTGCGGTGGCAAAGACCGGTTTCGGCTAGACGACAAGGAGGGGCGGGGCACCTGGATTTGTTCCCAGTGCGGCGCCGGTGATGGCTTAACCCTTCTGGCCAAGGCCACCCACAAGAGCACCAAGGAGGCCGCCCAAGAGGTGGCCACCTTGCTCGGGTTATCCCCAGACGGTCTCGATGCAAACGAGGTAGCCGCCCGCCGACAGAACGCTGAGCAGGTAGCAGCCAAAGCCAGACAGGATGAAGAGAAAGCCAAGCGCAAAGCCTGCACCAGGGCCGCCTCAATCATGGGGGATTGCGTTAAGGGCCGTAGCCCCTATCTCTCCCTCAAGCACTTGCCCGACTGGCTGGCAGATACCAATCAGACCCTGATCCGAGAAGCGCTGCACAACTTCCCCCAGGGGTCCCTGGTTATCCCTCTCACGGATGAACATGATCAGCTGGTTAACGTCCAGCTCATCGATCCCCAGGGCGAGAAGCGCTATTTGGCCGGCGGCCAGAAAGCAGGGGCATTTCACCGGTTAACCGGCGGGTTACGGGTGGCAATCTGTGAAGGCTACGCAACGGGTGTCTCTGTCCATTTGGCGACAGGGGCAACCGTCTATTGCGCCATGGATGCAAGCAATCTGCTAGCCGTGGCGGAGATAGCCAAGCGCCGAGAAGGGGCAGAGCCGATCCTGATTGCCGGTGACAACGACGCCCATATTGATGGCAACCCTGGCCAAGCCAAAGCCCAAGAAGCAGCAACAGCGATAGGGGGGCTGATCTGCCTTCCTGATGAAGCCGGTGACTGGAACGACTACCACCAGGCCCATGGGCTGCTCGATACCAAGAAGGCGATCATGACCTCATTCGCAGATACCAAGACCCCAGCAGAACAAACCCCCGAGTCGTCAGAGCTCCCCGACAGCTACAGCATGGGGAAAGATCGCCTCTTTGCCATGGAGTGGCGCGGCAAGGGGGAGGAGGCCGAACGGGTGCCGGTGCCTATCAGTTCCCCACTACATGTCAGGGCGATCACCCACACCGAGCAGGGCCAAGGCTTTGGC